>JBAXWQ010000326.1:0-2902 GCA_037128315.1 Opitutia bacterium
CTTCGCGCGTAAACCTGATGCGGGTTTTGTCCTCACGGACTTCCCGGCTACGCTGCTCCAAGCCAAAGTGTTCGACGAATGGCTCGATGCCCGTGATGAAGCGCTAAGCGCCGCCATCCAAACCGGGCCCGGCTCACCCGAGTCCGTCGTCCAACACTATCGTATCCTCGGCCTCCTAGTGGAAGCCGAGGGCCTCGCCGCATGACGATACCCATCAAAAACAAGGATGGGATCGCCAAAATGCGCGAGGCCTGTGCCATTGCCGCCTCGGTGCTTGATTCGCTCAAGCCCCTCGTGCGGCCCGGCATCACCACGCAAGACTTGGAAGAAGCTGGCCGCGATTTCATCGCGAACCACGGAGCCCGCAGCGCCTGTTTCGGCTACCAGCATGGTACCCGCCGATACCCGGCCCACACCTGTATCTCGGTCAACGACGAAGTCGTTCACGGCATCCCGACGTTCCGCCGGATTCTCCGCGACGGCGACGTCGTCTCGTTGGATATCGTGGTCTGGCACCAGGGTTATGTCGGCGACAACGCCTGCACCGTCCCCGTCGGCGCCATCCCGGCCGCGGTTGAAAAACTGCTGCGCATCACCCGCGAAGCGCTGGATCTGGGCATCCGCCAGGCGGTGGTGGGCAATCGCATCGGCGATGTGTCCGCCGCCATCCAGACCTACGTCGAGTCCCACGGCTTCAACGTGGTGCGTGAAATGGTCGGCCACGGGGTGGGGGTCGCGATGCATGAGCCGCCGGAGATTCCCAACTTCGGCCGCAAGGGCACCGGTGACCGCATCAAGGCCGGCATGACCCTCGCGATCGAGCCGATGGTCAACCTTGGCGGCCATAAGACGAAAACGCTCGCCGACGGCTGGACGGTCGTCACCACCGACGGTTCGCCCTCCGCCCACTTCGAACACACCGTGCTCACCACCGAGCGCGGCCCCGAAATCCTCACGCTCCCGCGCCCTCCGGCCGCTTAAGATTCCTTCCCCCTTTTCCCTCCCTCCTTTCCGATAACTCTCAACTAAAACCAATATGCCACGTCTCCTCGGTGTAGAAATCCCCGCGAAAAAGAAAGTCGCGTACTCCCTCCGTTACATCAACGGCATCGGACCCACCCGGGCCGATCTCCTCGTCAAAGAGGCCGGCCTGAGCCCCGACATGCGGGCCCAGGACCTGACGGAAGAGCAGCTCAACAAGATCCTCAACATCATCACCGAGCACAAATGGGTGCTGGAAGGTGATCTCCGCCGTGAGATCGCGGGCAATCTGAAGCGCCTGCAGGCCATCAACTGCTATCGCGGTATCCGCCATCGTCGCAGCCTCCCGGTCCGCGGTCAGCGAACCAGCACCAACGCCCGCACCCGCAAGGGCCCGCGCAAGACCGTTGGCGTCACCAAAGTCAAAGAAGTCTAACCCTCTACCGCCATGGCCGAAGAAAAGTCAGCTCCCAAGAAAGAGAAACCCGCGAAAGCCGCCGCCGCTCCCGTCGTCGACGGCGCTGCGCCCGCTGCGCCCGAAAAGAAGGCCAAGGCCCCCAAGGCCGCCGCCCCCGAGGCTGAGGGTGCCGCCCCCGCGGCCCCCGCCGCGGCCGCGGCCGCCCCTGCCAAGCCGGTCGAAATGATCGGCGGCGTGGCCAAGCAGCCGACCGCGGAAGACCTCCTGAAGGAAGAACTCGGCACCATCAAGGTGCGCAAGGCCAAGGGCTCGAAGAACGTCACCTCCGGTTTCGTCAACGTCCTCGCCTCCTTCAACAACACGATCGTCTCCATTACCGACCACAAGGGGCAGGTCATCGCCTGGTCCAGCGCCGGCAAGTGCAACTTCCGGGGCTCGCGCAAGTCCACCGCCTACGCCGCCCAGATCGTGGCGCAGGACGCGGCCCGCAACGCCATGTCGCACGGCCTCAAGGATGTCGTGATCCGCATCTCCGGACCCGGTCTCGGCCGCGATTCCGCCATCCGGGCCCTCCAGGCCATCGGCCTCGAGATCACCTCGATCGTCGACGTCACTCCCATCCCGCACAACGGCTGCCGCCCGCGCAAACGTCGCCGCGTCTAATTCCTCCCCCCTCTCAACCCTCGGCTTTTTTTTACAATGGCTCGTTATACCGGACCCACCACCCGCATCAGTCGCCGCTTCGGCCAGCATATCCTTGGCTCGGGCAAGGCCTTTGAGCGTCGCAGCTATCCCGCCGGCCAGCACGGCATGAAGCTCCGGCGCAAAGTCTCTGAATACGCCGTCGGCCTGAACGAAAAGCAAAAGCTCCGCCTCATTTACGGCCTGCTCGAGCGCCAGTTCCGCCGGACCTTCGAAATCGCGAAGAAGGAGCGCGGCGTCACCGGCGAGCGCTTCCTCCAGCTCCTCGAGACGCGCCTCGACAGCACCGTCTACCTGCTCGGCTTGGCCAAGAGCCGCGCCGCCGCCCGCCAGTTCGTCAACCACGGCCATATCCGCGTCAACGGCCACAAGGTCGACATCGCGAGCTACAGCGTGCAGGCCGGCGACGAAATCGAGGTCAAGAACTCCCCGGCCTCGCGCCAGTTCGCCACCCGGAACCTCGAGGAAACCCGCATCCGCAATGTCCCGGGATGGCTCACGATGAATGCCGAGACCTTCAAGGCCGTCGCCAATCGCCTGCCCACGCGCGACGAGATGGAGCAGAACATCAACGAGCAGCTCATCGTGGAGTTCTACTCCCGCTTCTAAACCACCGCTCATCCCTCTCACCTCAACGCTCAACTCAGAGTTCATCGCCATGCCTAAACGTCTCGGAAAGTTCGAACTCCCCTCCAAGCTCACCAAAGTCGAGGAAGGCTCCAGCCCGACCTACGCCAAGTTTCTCGCGGAGCCCTTTGAGGCCGGTTACGGCCACACCATCGGCAACTCCCTGCGCCGCGT
>JBAXWQ010000327.1:0-2863 GCA_037128315.1 Opitutia bacterium
AAAGCATGTCAGCGCTGGTGTGCGTGTCGGCGAAAAGGAGGGGGGCGGGGGCGGGTTTCTTCATCGCAGAGTAGGGTTGAGTTGTTCCTAGCGGGCATTAGCTAGGAATCACACCAAAACGCAAAAAATGTTTTCCCACGCCCGATTTTCCCGTGCCCTGCTCGTGGCGACCGCCTTGCTGCTGACAGCCTGCGGCGGTTCCGAGGCGGCGAAGAACGCGGAGCCCAAGACGGTGGACGACCGGTTTCCCATCAAGATCGGGGACCGTGTCGTGCAGCTGCAGATCGCCGCCTTGCCGGTGGAAATGGAAAAGGGACTGATGTTCCGGCAGACGATGGGGGCCGACGAAGGCATGCTGTTCGTCTTTCCCCGCAGCCAGCAGATGGGGTTTTGGATGCGGAACACCACGCTGCCGCTCGACATCGGCTACATTGAGGCGGCGGGCGAGCTGAAGGAGATCTACCCGATGTATCCCCTCGACGAGCGCCCGGTGCCCTCGCGCAGCCGGCTGATCCAGTATTGCCTCGAGATGAATCAGGGCTGGTACAAGAAAAATGGCGTCAAGCCGGGCGCGATGCTCGACCTGTCCGCCGTGGCGGCGGCGCTGAAGGCCCGCGGCCTCCGCCCGGAGGCCTACGGGTTGCGCTGAGCCTATTCCAGCTTCTTCCGCCGGTCCACCTTCTCCATTTTAAATTCGTCCTTGGGCAGGACGTTGTCGGTGACCACGACGGCGACGGGTAGCTTGGTTTTCACCCACAGCTCGGACTCCTTGAAATATTTGGCGCTGCCGCTTTCGAGGGCCTCGCCGACCGACTTCACCGGCAGCATCCGGCCGCGCTTGGAGGCGTTGAAATCATAGGCGCCCTTGAAGATGCGGTCGGTCGTCGAGTAGGGGCTGGCATCCTCCGGGATCTGCACGACCCAGCCGGTGAGCTCCTTCTTCGGCAGCTTGCCCTCCATGTCGGAAAGCAGGACGACGAATTGTTTCTTGGGTGCCGGGGGCTTGATGTCCTCGTCGGCGTTCGGCTGCGTGACAAAATTGAGCTCCTCGACGATCTCCCGGAGCAGGGAAGGATCGATTTTGTGCTTTTTGAGGATCTCAGCGACTTGATTGATTTCGATTTTGGCCATGGGAAATGAGGCGGGGGTACACGGATTACACGTCTGGAGGCCGATGAGAAGGAGAAAGGGTGGTTTTTTAATGTGGAACTCAGGAAGACCGGAATGACTCCACCGACCGGGCTGGACTTCCTGATTTCCTGAGTTCCACATTGGGTCTCATGGGTCAAAACCTCGACGAACTCTTCGATGTGGTGGATGAGCACGACCGGGTGACCGGGCAGGCTCCACGATGCGAGGTGCATGCCCGGGGCTGGCGGCATCGGGCGGTTCACCTCCTGGTCAGAAACCGGGCCGGGGCCTTCTTCCTCCAGCAGCGCTCGATGCAGAAGGACCTGTTTCCCGGGAGGTGGGATTCATCCGCCGCCGGCCATGTCGGCGCGGGCGAGGACTATGACGGCACGGCGGTGCGCGAACTCGCCGAAGAGTTGGGTTGCCGGCCGCAACGCCCGCCCCAACCGCTGTTCAAGATCGAGGCCCGGGAGGAGACCGGTCAGGAATTCGTGTGGGTTTATCTCGTGGAGGCGGAAGGGCCGTTTACCTTGCAAGCGGATGAAATCGAAGGCGGGGACTGGTTCAGTGTGGCGGAGATCGACCGGTGGCTGGTCGAGCGTCCGCAGGTGCTAGCCCCGGCCTTTGTCTACCTGTGGCCGCGGGCCCGCGCCCAGTTGGGCGGGTGAGAGTTCCCCTTCAGCGCGGACGCTGACTCAGGATAAACTCAAACTGCTTCTGGGAAAAAAGGCGGCGGGGCACCCGGCGCTCGGCTTCCGCGATGAGCTTGTCCCAATCGGCATCGGTGGGCGGCTGCGTAAAGGGCTCCCAGGACGAGTTGTGGCCGTATTTCTTGGTCCAGGTGATGTTTTTGCCGAAGACATCGACGCACACCTGGTGCTTCTTGCCTTCCTCGTCTTTTTGCCACCAGCCGAATTCCATGCGGCCAGCATGGGGTCGAGTCGCCGGACCGCAAGCTGCTTGAATGAATCGTCTATTCAACCGGCGCGGCCCGATCCAATACAGGAAAACCCAACGGGGCCTGATTCAGTCGCGGGACAACTCGCCGGCACGTTTGGCCCCGGCGAGCACGGCTTCCCGCAGCGCGTCGCAAAAATGGTTTCTGGCCAGGACCTGCAGGCCGGCGTGGGTGGTCCCATTCGGGGACACGACCTGATCGCGCAGGACTTCCGGTTCCAGGCCGGTGTGGGCGAGGAGCTTCGCGGCGCCGAGCACGGTTTCGAGGGCGAGTTTTTGCGCGGTATCACGCGGCAACCCCGCCGCCACGCCACCATCACGGAGCGCGGCCACAAATTCGAAAAGGAACGCCGGGCCGCTGCCGCTCACGACGGTGACGGCGTCCATATGGGATTCGTCGAGTTCGAGGTGCGAGCCGAGCGCGCCGAGCAGTTTTTCGACGAGGGCCCGGTCGGCCTCGGCCAGGGGCCGGAGCGAGCAGTAGGGCGTGATGGCCGCACCGATGGCCGCCGGGGTATTCGGCAGGGTGCGCACGATGTTGCGGGCCTGGGGAAAAGTCTGGGCCAGGCGGGCGAGCGGCTTGCCGGCCAGCACCGAGAGGACCAGTTTTCCGGCCGTCAATTCGGCCAGCCGGGGGTCGGCGCCGGCCAGGGACTGCGGCTTGAAGGCAACGACCACGGTATCAGCCGGGGCCAGCAGGCGGGCGAGATCGGGCTCGAACGTGATGCCGGTGGCGGCAGCGGCGTGACCGTTGCCATTGCCGCTGCCGGAGCCA
>JBAXWQ010000328.1:0-2852 GCA_037128315.1 Opitutia bacterium
GAGCCCACAGTACACGAGCACCAGCGGCAGGCCCAGCTGCCCGGCAAATGCCGTGCCGGCCGTGAGGGTAAAAGCAATCATCGGGCAGCCCAGTGCGGGGACCAGCGCCATGGCGGTAAAGAAGACCCCGGGGCCGGCGGATTGCAGGACCTTGATGCCGTCTTCGGTGGCGTAGCGGACGCTGAAATCGTGGATTTTCAGCCACCAGAATCCCGCCAGCGCAAGGGCCAGCAGGACGACAACCACCAGGGCAAGTTTGACGGGTGACGGACGATTTTCCACGACCCCACCATGCCGAGCCGCCTTTGCCGCCGTCAAGGGCGGAGGAGCCACCCGGCACCTGCCACCTCAATGAGGCGGCGGCACCCGGCGATAGGCGGCCAGACTGAATGGGCTGTTTTCATCGCCCCCGAAAAGCCATAGGAGCTTTTCCACCCGCCCCTCACGACCAGCAAAGTGCCGGGCCGGCACCACGAGCCAGCCGGCAAAATCTTTCACGGCCGATTCCGCTTGGGGGGACAGAGCGGATAATTTCTGCAGCTCGACCGTGCGGGGCGCACCCGTCCGCAGAAATGCCGCCAGTGGCTGGTTGACGGGCAAGGCGACATGCAGCGCCTCATCCGCAGGTGCCAGCGAGAGAGTCCAGTGTCGCACCTGACCAAACACCGTATAGCTCAAACCCCGTTCCGGCCGGATCACGGCCGGCCAGCCCGCCTGGTAGGTGTGCCCGATGACGTTCCAGCATGTCCCAAGCGTGCAGAGAGTCACGATCCCCCAGGAAACCTGCCGGAGTCGGCGGGGCAGCAATTCCAAACCCCAGGCGCCCACCACCGCCATCCACGGTGCCACCAGAATCCAGAAACGAAAACTATAGGGATGCCATTGCAGCAGGGTGTAAAGGCAGAGGACGAAAAGACCCACGCCGCCGCCCCAGGCCAGGACGAGATCAGCGCCGGACTGCCGGCGGCGCAGCCCGGCGCCAATCCAGCCAGCCACCAGCAACGCCACACATAACACCCCGCAGGAGGCCACATCGGCGTCCGGCTCGGGCAGCTGCAGTACCTTTTCAAGATTGCCCCGTCGGTCGAGACCATCGAAGGAAAATTTATCCGCCCGGGGCAGCCGGACGGCCAGCGCCTCCGCCCACGCCGGTGCCACGGTGCGCCAACCCGGCGGCTGGGCGTTGGGCTCGAACAGTTGCGCGAGGGTGGCGACCAGATTCAGGCCAAGTTTTTGCCCGTGTTCGGAGAAAGTCAGCGAGCCCCCGTGCTGCTGTTGAATCGACTCGGCCGGACCGAAGAGGCTGCCATAAGTGCGCGCATTGCGGCTGAGGCCCGGGATGACCAGCAGCAACGAGGCCAGAAGGCCGGCGAGCGCCGTCACCCGCCACGCCCGCCAGGGGGCCGGATGCCGCCAGCCACACACGAGCACCCAGCACAGCGCGCCCGGAGCCAGATAGAGCATGGTGCCTTTGGATCCCAGCGCCAGAGCAACGCCGGCGCCGGCCAGCCGCGAGCCTTCCCCGCGCTGGAGCGCAACCAGCCACAGATAAAACGCCGCTGCAAACACGCCGGCGGTGAACAAGTCCGTGTAGGCCGAGGTGAATTGCGGAATGACATTCGCCATCCCCAGTGGCAGGACCGCCGCGCCCAATGCGCCGCCCCGGCTCAAGCCGGTGAGGCGCGCCAAACCCGCGGTCGCCCCGAGCAGCAAGCCGCCCCCGAAGGTCTGGGCGAGCGCGGCCCATTGAAACCCCGCACCATGCGCCCCCAACAGCCAGGCCATCACGAGGTCCGGCGCCACCGGCATGTAGTTCAGCCGCGCATCGTCCGTGGCAAATGGCCTGATGCATCCATCCTGCAACCACAGGCCGATCCGCGAGAACCGGTAGGTCAGCGCGTCATAGACCACCGGCTTGCCGAGCGCCGCGAGCCCGACCAACCCCAGGCAGAGCACGAGCAACCCGGCGCCCATCCAGGCCGGCGCGTCGCCCAGCCGGAATTGCCCCCCGACATCGCGCCCGAGATCGCGCCAGGCGGTGAAATCGCCCGCCAATTCATTCCGACGAACCCACGCGAGAGCCAGCAGCAGCAAGGCATGCGACCAGAAAAATCCCGCCGCACCGAGCACCCCGCCCCAACCCAAGACCTCGCCTGACGCCGCCACGATGAGCAGGCAGGCCAGACCCCAACCGAGCAGTTTCTCAATCGGGCCTGCGCAACGGCCCATCCACCGGAGCAACAGCCAGGCCGCCGCGGCCGTCATCAGGGCGTCCAGGCAAAATCGGCAGAGGTTGGGGAGATCGCTCACAAGGGGCCCCAAGGGGCTGGTGCCATGTCAGTCGGCCGCGATGCGCGTCGCAAGAATTTCCTCGGTCCCACCCTTTCCCGGCCCTTTGGCCCGGCCGGCCGCGGGTCTACCGCAGCGATCCGGCACAATATTGTGTCGCATTAGATTAAGGAGGGGAAACGGGCCCGGCGGAGTGGCGGCTGGCTGATTTCGCTGTTATAACTGCCATGTTTGCCGCTTCAGACGACGCCATCCGTTGTTATGTGGTACTAGATATTCGCTGAGTTCCGTCAATGAATATTTACAGTGACAGTCCCCTTTCCAATTCTTTTACCGTTTTCGCAAAATGCTTCATGCAGGATTCAACCGGTTCCGGCTGTCCAAGGTCAACCCCTGCATCCCTGAGGATGTCGAGGACGTCCTTCGAGTCTCCCGCGCACAGGAATCCCATGTAGGCGTCGAGCTTCGATTTGTCGCCGCTGAGGATGTTCTCCGAAAACTTTATTGCGGCTGAAAAACCTGTCGCATACTTATACACATAATAATTATAGTAGAAATGCGGG
>JBAXWQ010000329.1:0-2834 GCA_037128315.1 Opitutia bacterium
TCCGCGGCCAGCGTTTCCTTCTTCCGCCGGTCGCGGATGACGAGGTCGTCGCCCTTGTAGTAGGCGAGGCTGTAGGCGGGGACGGACTCCAGCAGCCAGACGTTGCCGCCGATGATGCTGTGGGCGCCGATGCGGGTGTCGCCGCCGAGGATGGTGGCGTGCGCATAGATCGTGACGTAATCCTCGACCCCGGGATGTCGCTTGCCGCCCTTCACGGGATTGCCGGCGCCGTCGACCTCGAAGGACTTGGCGCCCAGCGTGACGCCCTGGTAGAGTTTGACGTGATTGCCGATGGTGGCCGTCTCGCCGACCACGACGCCGGCGCAGTGGTCGATGAAGAAATGGGTGCCGATGCGGGCGCCGGGATGGATGTCCACGCCGGTGCGCTCGTGGCCGTATTCCGTGAGCATGCGGGGCAGGAGCGGCACAAAGAGCCGGTGCAGGACGTGGGCGATGCGCTGCAGGGAAATGGCCAGCACGCAGGGGTAGGCCACGATGATTTCCTCGACGCTGCGCGCGGCCGGGTCGCCCTCGTAGGCGGCGGTGACGTCGGTCTGCACGATGCGGCGGATTTCGGGCAGTTGCCGGAGGAGATCGTTGGTGATCCGGCGCGCGTTGGCGGCGGGATCGGAATCGTTGGCGAAGCGCAGGCTTTTCTCCACCTCGGTGGTCAGGCGCTGTTCGATCTTGTCCAGCAGGCGGTCGAGCCAGGCCGGCACATCCGCCTCGGCGAGGCTGGTCTGCTCGAAATAGCCCGGGAAGAGCACGTGCATGAAATCGCGGGCGAGTTCGGCGACCGTGTCCTGGGAGGGCAAATTGACGCCGTCGAGGTGGTTGATGCCCCCGTCCCGGGCATAGGAATCGAGCAGGGCCTGCTTAATGGCGGAGGTTTTCATGCGGGAGGGAGGCCGTCATCATCGCCAGAATTGCCTCCCGGTCAAATGGGATGGGGGCGGAGGGCGTCATATCGGGGATCGGACGTAGGGACAGGCGCTTGCCGCGCCGAAGTGCCATGCGAAGGCTGGTCCTTGCCTATCTGTTTCGGCCATCGATCCCAAACCCCACAGGCACAGAGGCCTGCGGCTACGCACAATCGCTCATGCCTCTCATATTTTTTGACCTGTCCCTAATAGCGAAAAGTGAATTGACCTGTCCCTAGGAGCGGAATGCAGGGCTGCCGCTGGTCGGCACGCCGGCGAATATAGCCTGTCCCTAAGCTGAGCTGAGCCTAAGGGCCCCCTCCCCAAACTTTGGTGTAGACCCAGCCTAGCTGCGCTTGCCTGCCGTAGGTCCGGCGAAGGCTGGTGCTCGGGACAGGACTCGAACCTGCACGCCTTACGGCACACGCACCTCAAACGTGTGTGTCTACCAATTCCACCACCCGAGCGTTCCAACTTTGGAAGGGTGAGATAGGTAAATCCATTCCGGCTTGTAAAGCCCCGAAATGCGCTTGCTTCGAGGTTTCTTCTATGGGCAAACTATGCACTTCCCGCACATCTGACCTGATGCTGCGGATCACCAAGCACACCTCCGCAATTACACGGGTTAACTACGCCCGTTTTCCGCCCTTCATGGACGATATCAAGCCTGCCAACGAATCCAACGACTCTGGTTTAAACAAACTCGACCTAAGTCAGTTGCAATCTTTCAGCTTCGGCACCCAGTGGTCTGAAGTTAAGCCCGTGTCCCCCGCGGGACGCCGTGAACGCGATTTCGATCGCCCCGGTCGCCGCGATGACGCAGGTGGGCATGGGGCGCCGCCTCGTGACCGCCGCTCGTTTCAAAAACCGAGTGGCCCCACTCCTGGTGGGGCTGGTTTTGCCCCTGGCGCTCCGAGTCGGGAAGGCCAGCCTCAAGGTGTCGACCGTCGTCGCTTCGACCGCGGAGCTCCTCAAGCGGGTGATCGTCGGCAAGATTTTCATGGCGAAGATCGCCGCGAGGGCGGTGGTCAGTCGTTCGATCGGGGTCCTTATATTAGTCCCTATTTCGTGGCGACTTGCTATCCCGAGGACACCGGCTTTGCGGCCATGGTGAAAGCGGTTCGCGCCTCTTGCCGTACTTATCAGCTGTTTGAGATCACCAAAGCGGTCTTAGAGAAAAATGATCGCTTCATTGTCGTACTCCAGCGCGCTCGCGCGGAGCGGCCCATGCGTCAGAGCCGCGCCCCAGAAGGAGCGGCGGTCGCCGAAGGTTCGACGGAGTCGGCGAGCAAACCTGCGCAGGAAAAGCTCAACCCGATGTACATGTCGCAGCCTGATCATCTGCCTTTCGATACGGAAGAAGCGGCGATCCAACACGTCTTAAGTAATAATCTCGGCGCATTTTTTGACCTGCAGGAAGTGGAGATTGAAGCCCCTAAAGGAAATTTCCCCATTATTAATAAATGTGGAATTACCGGTGAATTGCTCGGGCCACCGAATCATCATCGGTATCAGCAAGTTTTACAGCAGCACCATGAGGCTAAACTCAGCCGCATGCCGTTTGAGCGCTTTAGGGAAAGTATTATTTCAGCGCGCGAACCTGAGGTGCTCGCCGCTTGGATGGAAAAAATGAAAAAAGCCACGCGCTACACGTGGAAAACGCCGGCGGCAAAAGAGCCCGTTGTGATCGCGAACGAAGTGACAACTCCCGCTGAGGCTAATACTCCAGAGGCCGCCGCACCCGAGACGGTGGCCCCAGTGGCGGCGGCTCCCGCGCCGGATGCACCTGCTCCGATCAGTTTCGACACCATCGAGGAAGCTCGCCTGCATCTGCTCGCTAACGTTCGCGACAAATTAGTGCGCGCCGTCGAGAATGTGCGTTTTCAAGGAAAGTTGATTGAGAAACTGCCTGTG
>JBAXWQ010000033.1:0-18357 GCA_037128315.1 Opitutia bacterium
CGGACCGACCCCTTGATGGCGGGTCGGCCCTCTTAAGCGTCTATCTACCGCCCCTCCCTGGCCCCAAGAAGGGAGTCAGTTCGACCGAGATGCCCCAGCGCCTGCTTCAGGTGGAGCAGAATGGGCGGCGAATAGTTAGCACCCCGACCTATTTTCCCCTCAATGAGGCGAGCACCTGCTGGGCCATGGATGGCCGGAGTTGGCAGGCCAAGGACCAACCGGCCGAGGTAAGCGTGCACGTGCCCACCGGGGAGCTGCCGGGCCGGATTGTATTTCGGTTCGAGCTGCCGGAGGGCGGTTTCACGGGGTCTGAGCCACTGCTGTCTGCGGGGCTCCCGGGTGCGGCCGACAGTTTGTATCTGCGTTCGATCGGGGAGGGGCGATATATTGTCGGTCTCGATCATTGGGGCTATGGAGCGCTGGAAAGCGGCCCTGTGGCCTTGCCCGCAACGGAAGTACACAAGCTGAGCATTGAGCTGGGTTCGCTCTTCCCGCCGGGGCAGGTTGCCGCTGACCTCATCCGCGTGAAATTGAATGACACCATTGTGTTGGAGTCTCATCTCAAGCTGTATGAGGTAAAACCCGGACAGGTGGTGGTGGGCCGTAATCCGCTCGGCATGTCCACCAGTGGACCGAGCTTTCGCGGTGTCATCTATTCGGTGCATACCAACCAACCGCCAGGAAAATAAATCCGGGCCCATTACGGGTTTGCAGACCAACGGACCGCACCCTTCTTTTGGTGGTTCTTCATGACCCATCCACCCGCTAGTGTAGTTGTAATCGGGGCCGGCCCCGCCGGCTTGACGGCGGCGTACGAGACCCAGCGGGCCGGGTTGACCACCATCGTCGTGGAGCGGGACCCGGTTTATGTGGGCGGCATCTCCCGCACGGTTCAGCATCACGGTTACCGCTTCGACATCGGGGGGCACCGGTTTTTCAGCAAAAGCCATGAAGTCACGCAGTGGTGGCAGCAACGACTGCCGGACGAATTTATCCGGGTAAACCGTCTGTCCCGCATCTATTACCGGGGAAAATATTTTGACTACCCGCTTAAGCCCTGGAATGCGCTCTCAAACCTCGGGTTATTCACCAGCCTGCTGTGCGTGGCCAGCTACGGGTGGGCCCGGTTGTTCCCTCGGAAACCCGAGGGCTCGTTCGAGGATTGGGTCGTCAATCGCTTCGGGCGACGCTTGTTCAATATCTTCTTCAAGACCTACACGGAGAAAGTATGGGGCATTCCCACCCACCAGTTGAGCGCCGATTGGGCGGCGCAACGGATCAAGGGCCTCTCGTTGTCGACCGCGATCATCAATGCTTTCCGGGGCCGGCCCAAATCATCGGGTGCGGTCATCAAGACCCTGATCGACACCTTTGATTATCCGCGCCACGGCCCGGGCCAGATGTGGGAAAAGGCGGCCGCGGACCTGCAGACCCTGGGGGGTCAGGTGGTGCTCGGCTGGCGGGCAAATAAAATTCGTCACGCGGAGGGACGGATCATGGCGATCGAAGCGGGAAACCCGGCGGGCGACCGGCGCACGTTTGCGGCGGACCAATTCATTGTCTCCATGCCGCTGCAGGAGACCGTGCGGGCGTTCGACCCGCCGCTGGCCCCCGCCGTGCAGGCCGCGGCCGACCGGCTCCATTATCGTGATTTTCTGACGGTCGCACTGGTGGTCGAAGGGGAGAATCCGTTTCCCGACAACTGGATTTATATTCACGAGCCCGACGTGAAGCTTGGCCGGATCCAAAACTTCAAAAACTGGAGTGAGGCCATGATCGGGCGGGCGGGTACCACCTGTCTGGGGCTGGAATATTTTTGCTTCGAGGGTGACGGACTTTGGACGATGGCGGACGCGGCCTTGATCGAGCTGGGCAAGGTTGAACTGGCCCGGCTTGGAATCGTGCGCCCGGAACAGATCAAGGATGGTGCGGTCGTGCGCGTGGAGAAGGCTTATCCAGTTTACGAACCCGGCTATCAGGAGAATGTCGCCCTGATCCGGGCGGCCTTGGCGCCGTTCGGCAATCTCCAGGTGATCGGACGCAACGGCATGCATAAGTACAACAATCAGGACCATTCGATGATGACCGCGATGCTGGCCGCAAAAAACCTGTCCGGCGGGCAGTTCAATCTCTGGAACGTGAACACCGACGCCGAGTATCACGAAGAGGTGAGCGGCGAGGACCAGTCGGGCCGCCGGGTGCCGGGGCGCGTGCCGGCCTAGAACACGTCTTCAAATACAAATGTCATCCTGAGCGCAGCGCAGGATCCATGCATACGCACGTGGCGCCACCACCGTTGCCGTGGATTCTTCGCTGCGCTCAGAATGACAAGCTTTGTGCCTTCATTGAGTTTGAAGATGAGCCCTAGAATTTCAGGCTGCGCTCCTCGGGGACAATGCGGCGGAGGGTGTAGATATCGGATGCGGCCAGGGCCGCGGTGCTGGCCGGCAGGCGCTCCCAGGGGTCCCAGGGTGCGCTGATCAGGCGACCGGTGATGCCATCGGATTTATCCGAAAGCAGGAACTCCACCAGGTCGAGGGCGCGGTCGAGTGATCCGCCGCCTGTCTGCTTTTGCTTCACGGCCGAGGCGTATTCGGCCGCGCCAGCCACCTCCGGTCCGAGCGCAATGACTTCGTCGGTCAGGCGAGTATTGATGGCACCAGGTGCAATCGTGTTGATGTCGTAAGACTGTCCGCGGGTTTCCTCTGCGATCGTCTCGACCAGGCGAACCACCCCGGTCTTGGCCACGCCATACGCGGAGAAGTTGACTCGGGGTTTGGTGGCGCCGCCACCGGAAAAACACACCACTTTGGCCCGTCGAGGGGCTTTTCCAAGCAGGGGCTGAAAGGCGCGGATGGCGTAATAGGTACCATCCAGATTGGCGCGGATGGTGGCGCTCCACTTTAGGGGATCGGACGAAAGGGCCGGGCCGACTGCACCCTGCACCCCCGCACAGGTGACTACGCCATCGAGTCCGGTTGTAGCGGTGGCGACCGTTTCAGCCGCGGCGGCACATTGCCCCCATTCACTGACATCGCAGATGATGGCGGTGAATTTTCCCGGAGCGGCGGCCAGACTGCGCGCCAAATCGCTCTGGTCCGAGCGGGCCAGACCCCAGACGTGATGACCCTGTCGGACGAGACGCTCAACGAGCGCTCGTCCGATCCCCGTGCTGGAGCCGGTCACAAGGAGGTTCATGCCGGGAGAGCACCCTTGCGGTTGAAAAGGAGCCAGTTGATGAATCGATGCAATTCAACACTGATCAGCAGGGTGAGGGCAAACCCGACGGTCATGGCACCGATCAGCTGGAGGGAGCTGGGCTGGACGATATGCAGGAAACGACCGAGTGAGTAGTAGACATATTCCCTGATCAAGGGCTGGTGGAAAAGGAATATTTCCAACGAATAACGGCCAAAAAACTCCAGAATGGCCCCAAGTCGGTTTTGGGCTCGAGCCGACAAGCCGGGCCTTAGCCCCAGCGCGTAGCCCAGCATCAGGGCGCCACCGACCAGCGGTGAGTAGATGATGATACCCTGCGTGTAAGGCACATAGAAATAAATGAACACGGCCAATCCCAGTTGCCAGCTGAGCGGGATTTCCAACCGGCCTCGGCGGAGGCTTTCCCCGACCACCAATCCGATGAAAAATCCCGGCAGTCGCAAGGTAAGGTGGCCGAAAACTGCCGGCTGATTCCAATAAAAACAAATCAGCGCCAGTCCGACGGATGTGCCCATGCCGACCACTAACAGACGGTCGGGTTGCGCCAGCCACCGGCGCACGATGCAATACTGGCAATACAGGAAAAGAATCAGGGTGATGAACCAGAAAGAATCATTGATTCCCATCGCGTACTGGTCGCCGAAACAGGCATGCACGCCGAGAAAGTGCAGGCCGATATTCAGCGGGGTGTAATGATGCTGCAGGAAATAGCTGTTGAGCGCCCAGTAAAAGGCCAGCGCGACCCAATAGGCCGGCAAAATGCGGGAAAAGCGGCGCAGCAGGAAAGATTGGGCGTTCGTGTAGCTGCCGCCTAAGGTCAGGCCGATGCCACTAATGATGACAAACATGTCTACGCCTACATCCCCGTGCAGGAGATTTTGCCAGACGAGCACTCCGCCCGCATGGTAGAGCACGATGAGGATTATGGCGAGGCCCTTGAGTTCATCGAGCACCGGCAGACGCTTTTGTGCCGGAGCGGGCAACTGCAGGGTCAGGGTAGTGGACATGGGGCAGGAGCTAAAATCAGGGAAGATCGCGTCGCTGGTAAAGCATCATCTGCCGGCCGAATAAGGGGAAGGCTTCAACGGATTTCAGGTTTTGCTCGCACCACGCTTTGAGCTGCGGGTTGAGCCGCCGCATCTGCTTGTCGTAAGGCCAGGTCCCTTCGTCGTTCATTTGGACGGTCAGAAACATGAAATCGCTCTGGGCGAGGCGCTCCATCAGCAACTCGGGCTTTTCCTCCATGATGCCCGTGGGCAGGGTCATGATGAAGGGGACCCAGACATGCTGCTGTTCATAACAGAGCACGCGCATGATCTGACCGTCGAGCGAGTCGGTGACCTGGTCCACTCCGACGCGGGGATTGGCCAGCTTGGCGTCGCGTTGGGTCCGGTACAGATAGTCGGCAAGGGCGTTTACCTTGCGGGCGCTGGCAACAAAGCCTGGGTCCCCGGCTGATCCGGACAATTGTCGCACCGCGAGGTACCCGCCGAGGGCGATCAGTCCGGCACTGACGATCGTGGGAAAGGTGCCGCGGGGTGAACGAACCGCCAGTCCCTGCCACAAACCCAACACCAGCACTGTTATCCCGGGCAAGAGGATGCTTAGCACCAGCTCGGATTTCTGGCTGTGGAGTGTCAGCACGAGAGCCGGGGCCACCAAAAAGATGGTTCCCAGTACGCACCAGCCGGCGGAACGAGTGGGAGTAGAAGCTGCGACATCCGCAGTGGATCGGCGATTGATCACCGCCCGAACGATGAGGGGCAGGGTGGCCGCCAGGACGAGCCAGCCCCACCGGGCACCAATTTGCAGGCTCCACGCATTTTGTCCCAGCCAGCTGAGGGAACGGCCGATCCCCATGTTGGGCGAGCGGATCGCGCTTTCGGGACCGGTAAAATGCCCGATGAGGTAGTAATTGTAGACCCAGTCCCGGTTGAGCCAGAACACCGGCGCCGCGAGGGCAAAGGCCAGCAAGGCGGAGAGCAAGAGGTTCCCGCAACGGCCCCAACGGTCACGGCTGGTGAGGCACCAGCCGAGCAAGCCCGCAAAAATAAGCACGAAATAAACCCCCGTAAGAAAACGCGTCAACAGGACGAAACCCACGGCGACGCCGAACGCTAGCGACCAGCGAGTGGATCGGAAATTGTCTGTGCACAAGGCAAGGGACAGCGCGATGCCCAAGGCGCAGCACGCCATCCAGTCGAGCCGGAAGTCCACGATGGATCCGGGGCCGCCCCACCACGGAGCGTTGAAGGCGAGGGGCAATCCTATGGCAGCAAAGGCCAGCGCAGTGGACCGGGTGGTTCGACTGACGGCCAGAAAAAGCGCCACTTGCCAGGCGAGCAGATAAAACAGGTTGATACTGAGGGCGGCGCCACGGGAGGGACCGGTTGCGATAAAGATGAGAACGGCGAAAAAATCGTGCAGGGTGCCCTGCGCGGAGGGATTGATCAGCGTTTGCCAGAGGCCGGGGAAAAAGCCGTGGAGCTTGACGTACTCGTAACCGGTATAGGACTCGGTCAGATATTGAATCTGGTCGTTCCAGCGGGGATAGATCCAGGCATACTGCCGCAGGATGACCTGCTCGAGGACGAAAAACTCCAACAGGAGCAGGCCACCGAGCAGGAGCCAGGGCCCGCGGGCCTCATTCTTAAGGGAAAAAATCATCGGCCGGACTTAGGGTGGTGTCCCGAAAATAACTTTGCAAAACTCGTGGGTTGTAGGTCGGGGTTTATCCCCGACAGGGTGCGCGATGTCGGGCGTAAAGCCCGACCTACAAATGATGGATATTTGTGGGACACCCTATTAGGGCGTGTATTCAAACCCAACACACCCCGGCGCTGCGCGCCACCCCTCTCCAGAGGGGACCCAATCAGTCGGTAGCGTGGGATTGATTCCCCTCTTGGAGAGGGGTGCCCGACAGGGCGGGGTGTGTCGGGCAGCATATGTATATTCGTCAGCGAGTGCACGCGGTGTCGGTTTGCAAACACACGCTAGCGCTTGATCCACGGCACGGCTATCGTCTCGTCGATTTGAGGCACATCCCCGGGTCGCTCGGTAGGCAGCAGCAGCGGCCGGATATCAATGCGCTGATAGGGTCGATCCACCTCGTCGAGAAATTTGATTTCGTAGCTGATAAAGGTTCCCGTGCGACGGCTTTGCTCGCGACGGACGGAAAGCAGTTTGAAGCGAGTGCCCTGGGGGATCATATTCATGAGGCGGACGAGCGGCTGCGGTGTGCCGACCAGATCCGCCCGAACATCCTTCGGCAGGGCAGCCAGGCTGGTCCGCACCGCCGGGTGGTTGACCCCGAGCAGCGGATAGGCGGTGGCGATACTCTTGTGCCAGGCAAACACATAGCAGTCATGCTGCAGGATGTATTCGCGTCCCGGCATCACGTCGTATGGGGCCAGTCCATTGACGTAGGAAATTTTGGTGGTGTTGAGCTGAAACCAGGCGAACCAACCCGCCAGGATCAGGCCCCCCACCGGGATAAGCCATTTCATCCCCGCAGCGAAAGCAATGCGCCCCGCATTGGCGAATGGAAAGTGGTTTCAAGGCCCCCTGGGGCCGGCTTATGCTGATGTCGCCGGCTTGGGGGGCGAAAGACGCCGGGTTATCATGCCGGCAATATTCTGGAGTTCGTAGGACAGCCAAGCCGTCACGGCCAATGCGACCAGCACGCCTAGTGCAATCTGCCAGGGGCCGGGTTGGGGCACGCCCAAGTACCGCTGCCAGACCAAAAAATTATATTCCCGGATCAAGGGCTGGTGCAGCAGGAATATCTCATACGAATAGAGCCCCAGCCACGCCAGGAAGCGGCAGAGCGGCCGGCTGGCGGCTTCATCGGCATTGGCGCGTATGGCCCAGTAGGCGATAAAAAGGGAAAACCCCGCCACATTATAGCCGATGAGTAGGCCGGTGACGAACAGTCCATAGATGGCGATGGCGACGCCTAGGCCGAGCCATGGCGTCAGTGGGATTTCAGCTTTGCCCTCGTGAAACATTACCCCGAATACCAAGCCGATAAAAAACATTCCCGGGCGCAGGCCGTAGTGCGTAAACAGCGACGGCTGATTGTAATGATAGGTGACCCAGGCGGCGAGAAAGGTCAGCAGCCCGCCCACTCCCAGTACGATATCCAGCCGCTTCATCCACGGCCGGAGCAGGGCAAAAACCACGTAGAGGCTGGTTATGAGCGAGAGAAACCAGAAGGAATCATTGATGCTGGTGATGTATTGATCGCCCCACAGCTGATGGATGCACAGGTAGTGGGAAACGATTTCCGGCCAATGGTGGACCCGTCCCAGCAGGAACACTCCGCCCAGCCAGAACAAGGTCAGCGCCACCCAATAGGCCGGCAGCAGGCGGGCGAATCGCCGCCATAGGAACAGCCCGCCACTCTCATCTGTGCGATTGGACATGGCCAACGAGAGTCCGCTCAAGAGTACGAATATATCCACACCCAGTTCGCCGTGGGTCATCGCGGGAAACCCGGTGACGCCACATATGTGGTAGGTCAAGATCAACAGAATCGCAAATCCGCGCAGCTCGTCGAGCAGCTGGATTCGACCGGGGCCCAAGGCCGGGCTTTGGAGGGTGAATGTCTTCAACTTGAATCCTTTGTGCGCAAATCCGTTGGGCCGGCAAGATTATGTGGGGGCAATACCAGTTGCCGTTTGTTTTGAGTCACATGTAGGGGCGTCCCTCGTGGACGCCCGCGGGCCCTATTGTCCCGGAGCTTGCTCCGGCTTGGTCGGAATGTAGGAGCCTGCTTGCAGGCGATTATGGGGTCTGTCCGGTGGCGGGCGTTCCGAATCGCCTGCAAGCAGGCTCCTACAATTGGAAACTAACTTCCCTGACGGGTCCGCTACTGTCTGGCCTCATAAACCCAGCGGTTGGCTTCGAGCCAACGGAGGGTTTTCACAATGCCTTGCGCAATGGTCAGCTTGGGTCGCCAGCCGGTGGCCATGATTTTTTTGGTGTCGAGAAAAATGAAAGGATTGTCGCCGATCCAGCCGCGGTCACCGCCGGTGTATTCCAAGCGCGGGGTAACGCCCAAGGCACCGCAGATATGGCCGATGGAGTCGTTGACCTGCACGTATTCCGGGGTGCCGAGGTTGTAGACTTGGGTATGGTGCTTGGCCTCACGGGCGGTGTGCTGCCGGGTGACGTGCAGTATGGCATCGAGGCAATCCTGCACATACAGGTAGCTTTTGCGCTGTTTGCCGTCACCGAGCACCCGCAGCCGGTCGGGATGCTCGACGAGTTGCTTGTAGAAATCGAAGACGTGCCCGTGGGTGTAGCGTTCGCCGAGGATGGAGACGAAGCGGAAGATATAGGCTTCGTCGATTTGCCCGCCCTCTGCATAGGAGGAGAGGAGGCCCTCGCCCGCAACCTTCGACGCGCCATAAAGGGAGGTCTGAATGGGGAAGGCGTCGGTTTCCGGGGTGGGGCGCTCCGGCGTGACCAGCGCCTCGCCGTAGGTGGAGCCGGTCGAGGAGAAGCCGATGCGCTTGATGCCATTGGCCCGCATCGCTTCGAGCACATTGAAGGTGGCGATGGTGTTTTGCTCGAGATCCCGGCGGGGGTGCGACCAGCCGTCCTTGATGTCGGCGTTGGCCGCGAGGTGGAACACGAACTCACTGCCCTTCATCGCGGTGGTGAGGGCGGGCAGGTCGAGGTTGTCGCCTTCGACCAGCCGGAAGCGGGGATGCTGGAGTGCGCCGGCCAGGAAGCGACGCTGTCCGGTCGAGAAATTATCCCAACCGGTGACGTTGGCCCCGTCGGCGAGGAGCCGGTCAACCAGGGTGGAGCCGATAAACCCGGCAGCGCCGGTCACAAAGACATGTTGCATGAAAAAACAGATCAGACGGCCAGCGGTTGGAGCCGCGGTTTCAGCGCGAGGCCAATGCAGAGGTTGTTAAAGACGAAGGGCAGAAACGGCAGCGGGAAGAAACTGCGGGACTCGAGGGTGAAGTAAGGGTGCAACTCCGCCAGAATCTCATGCGGCAGGTTGATATGCTCGCGCTTGATGAAGATGTCATAGTTCATCTTGTAGGTCTTCTCAAAGATGCGCCGGGCCGAGATGGTGCGGGCGAACTCGTAGGCGGGGGCTCCCTCGCAGGGGATGACGATGAGAATCTGGCCGTGGTCCTTGTTCAACAGGCGGTGCGCTTCGCGGATAGCGGCGGGCAGGTTGGGCAGGTGCTCGAGGACATGGACGGCGATGTAACGGTCAAAATAGCCATCAGGGAAGTCCATGCGTTGTTGGCAGTCGCCCACGACCGTCTGGACGTTGGGATGCAGGCGCTTGATTTCCGCGGCCATGTTCTCGCGGAATTCGTTGCAATGGTAATTGCGCTCCTGCTCCGGGGTGAGCTTCTCGTAATGCAGGTGCCCGCCGAGACCGGCGCCGATCTCGATGGTGGTCTTGAAGCCGGGGTGGGAGTGGCGGACGGGAAAGTTGTGGTTGAAATTCTCGATCATCCCGTAGCGGCTGCGGCCGGCGAGTTCGACGTGCCAGCGCTTCATGAAGTCATCGCAGATGTCTTTCTGCTCGGGCGTGAGCGGGGGGAGGATCTTGGGCCATTTGTTGGCGGAGGCAGTGCTCATGGTTCAGGGATTAAAGCCTTCGGCGCGGTCGACGATGAATTTAGGGCGAGCGCGAACTTCCTCATAGATGCGGCCGATATATTCACCGAGAATGCCGACTGAAATGAGCTGAATCCCGCCCATGAATAACACCAAGATGACGATGGTGGGGTTGCCCGGGGGAAAGGGGATCAGCGAGGTCAGCTTGGCCAGCAGGTAGAGAAACGCCACCAGCAGCGAACCGCCCGCGAGCAGGAATCCCATCATGGTGCTGAGCGTGAGGGCGT
Source organism: Opitutia bacterium (assembly GCA_037128315.1). GTDB lineage: Bacteria > Verrucomicrobiota > Verrucomicrobiia > Opitutales > Opitutaceae > Lacunisphaera. The sequence continues at coordinate 10,101 of JBAXWQ010000033.1, forward strand.
AGGTGGAAAAGCAGAAGATGCCGTTGAACCCGATGCGCAGCGACCCGAAGAAGCGGTTGTAATTGGTCTCACCGGCAAAGCGGGCGGGACGGTCGAAGGGGATGAGGGCCTGCTTGAAACCCACCACCGCCACCATGCCACGCAGAAAACCATGGGTTTCCTTGAGCCGCACCAGCTCCTCGACCACGCGGCGCGTCATGAGGCGAAAATCCCCGGTGTTGGGCGGGATGCTCACATCGGCGATCTTGTTGATGACTTTATAGCCGGTGGTGGCGATCAGCTTCTTTAGCCACGGTTCGCCGGTGCGGGCCCGGCGCTGGGGGAGGACGACGTCATAGCCTTCGCGCCATTTGGATACCATCGCCCCGATCAGTTCTGGTGGGTCCTGCAGATCAACATCCATCACGATGACGGCGTCACCGCGGGAGTATGCCAGGCCGGCCAGCGAGGACATGGGCTGGCCAAAACGGCGGGAAAACTTCAGGAGTTTGATGCGGGGATCCTGTGCCCGGTGCGCCATAATCACCGCTTCGGTCTGGTCTGGCGACGGGTCCATCGAGAAGATGATCTCATAATCCTCGGAGATACCGGTCAAAATCGGCTGCACCCGCCGCAGAAATTCGGGGATGTTGTCGGCTTCGCGGTAGACTGGGACGACGACGCTGAGGAGCATGAAAGAGAGGAATAGGTTAAATCGCCGGGGCGGGAAGCAGGAAATAAACCCTTGGCTCCCGGGGTGAGTGCCGCCGGCCGGGATCAGTCAAAGTCAATGTTGACAATGAGGAAGGAGCGCTGGCGTGAGTCGGCCTTGGAAAGTTCGTAGACTCGGTCGGCGGATAGTTGCAAGAGAGTGGGTTGATCGGCGGACAGCGGCACGGTGATGCGCTCGGTCGTCTCTAGCGGCAGCATCAGGCTGGTAGGCGTGGCCCCATTGCGCTGAATCATCAGCGGCAGATCAGTTTTGGCGGGAAAACGACGCACCTCCACAAAAGCCTGCTTGTGCTTGGTGGTGGCCGGAAAGCGGAATGAGGCCGTGCGGCCGACCCAGCCGTCATGATCGACGTTTTGCAGTTCAAAGAGATAACCGGAGGGATGCCAGCCGCGGGCCAGGAGATCCGTGCGGCTGAGGTTTTCGAACGAGATGTTCTTGATCAGGAAGGAACGTTCCCGTTTGCCGCCGGGCAGGGGAAAATCCGCCCCGGCTTCGAGTCGCACCTGATGGGCCGTGCCCCCCTGCAGGGGGATGAAGAGGCTGTGATAACTGCCCTGGGCTACCGCTTGGGCGGACAACCGCTGGTCATCTAAAAACACCTGAAGGTCGTTGTGCGGCAGGGGGGCCCAGCCGGGCATTTCCAGGTCGATTTTCAAAACCTTGAAATCACCGAACAACGGCGCGGCGAATTTGGCCGAGCGACCAAACCACCCGTCCTCATCCACGCCGGTCAGGTTGAAGCCTTCACCCTGACGGTTCTTGATCGCCATGAACGAAGCGAGATCCGGCAGCTCCCCGATGGAAATCTCACGCACAAAAGCCGAGAGATAGCGGGTGTCGCGTTCCCCGTAGGGCTGGGCCCCCGAAAAATGCAACCGCACGCTCGTGATGTCGGCGGGCTCCCGGATGAGTCGGGTCAAGATGAACTCGCCGGAGCGGAGGTTCACCACTTCCGTGGGCTTGTCATTTAGGCTGATAGTGAGATCAAGCCCGTGCGACTGATAATCCGGGGTGTCGGGTATGTAACCCTTGAAATAGAGAATCTGCCCGGGGTGGGAGCCGGCCAGTTTGAAGAAAGAATCGGGTCCGACCCAGCCATCTTCAAACATCCCGGAGTACTCCAGACCGGGGTAACGGGAAAGATCGAGGGGGAACTGGGTGATGCTCGAGGGCCGGGGCAGGGCGCGGTATTGGGCGTCGGTGATGACCGAGATGTCACGGGTAAAGCCGACAAGCCGGCGGTCGTCCAAGTTATACTTGGCGCCCCAGAGCTGCATCAGGCCGGTTTTGTTTTTCTCGATTGGCTTGGCCTGATCAGCGAAATCGAGCGTCAGGTAGGATTGTTGTTCAAAAATCTCGGGCTTGATGATGGGGGAGATCACCCGGGCGGAACCGGCGCCGACAAATCCGAGGGGGTAATCTTCCTCACCGACGATATGAGCCTTTTGGGGCAGCTCGTAGCGGTTGCCGCCCAGTGATGTGCGGGTGAAGTCAACGACGAGGCGCAGTTTTTCGTCCGGGTTGATGACCCGGAAGAAATTGTAGCGGCCGGTGCCGTGGAAATACACATCGCCCCGGGTGATCGGCTCCGGCTCGCGTTGAAAGAACGCCGCTTTGAACCGGGCGGCCGAGTAATAGTGCGGTCCCAGTTCAGAATGGATGAACACCAGCCGGTTTTTCACTTCACGCTCCGGCTTGAACTGATACATATTCTGCTCCGTCCAACCCTCCCCGGGATTGTATTTGTTGAAGTGATCCAGGGGCGTGCGGATGGCGACGAAAAGACGGTCGTGGTAGTTAAGATGCCGGGATCCCGTCTCCGTCCAGTTGTTATCCAGTTTGTTGATGGTCATCACCCGGTAGTCGGCCACATCGCCGGTGAGGATCTCGGGGGGCAGCATGGACCGCAGCAGGGAAAGCTTCTCGATCAGGCGCGCCTGCGGCCCGAGATCGGGGTCAGGTGTGCGGAGGAAGGTCAGCACCGCGATATTGGCGATGTTGTCCATGTAACTGCGGCTGAGGAAACGGGTGTCGATGCCCTTGGTGTACTGCGAGAGCATCTTGGCGCTGACGACATTGCTGATGTCAGACTCAATGGCGTCGAACTTCACGTTCTTGGGCGGGGTGAAGGCGACGCCGTAAGCGGAGGCGCCGACGACTTCGGAGAGACCACCGCCATAGTTGCCGAGGGAGGCGTAGCTGTAGTAGAGATGACTCGGGACGGTGCAGAGGACGTAGACGATCAGGGTCCAGCGGCCAGTGCGGCGCCAATTCGACTGCAGCAAGGCCCAGAAACCATGCGCGATGAGCAGGGTGATCACGGGCTGGGCAAACATGCCGAGTTTGAAAAGACCAAAGTCCTGTCCTTTGAAAAACAGGAAGAACCCCAGCGCAGTCATGATCAGGGCGATGTAACCGGCCGGCTCATGGCGCCAGGCCTGGGTGAAAGCCGCCCAGACAAAATAGACCAAAAACAGTCCGCCGACGGCGATTTGTAAGGAGATCAGCGGGTCGACCCCGACGATGCCGAAGGCATGGAGACCGAACAGCATGGGCACAAAGGAAGGCACCAGGGTCCAAGGGAAGAGCACGAGGCCGCCGCTTTGATCATTGATTTCCGCCATGGCGCCCAAGCCGGCGGAACCGACCGACTGCATCACCAGCGTATTGATGAACTGGTAGGTGCTGGTGCCGAGCAGCAGGAAGGTCAAAATCGCGGTGCCCAGCACAACCAGAACGAAGCGTTTCCCCGCGACCACATCCGTATAGCTCAGATGCAGGCCGTATAACATGATGGAGAAAACAACGAATGGCGCCACTTCCGGATAGAATATGCCCAGGCAGGCGGTGATCAGTCCGGCGAGGGCGATGCGGCGCCAGCCGACCGCCCGCGTGGTGAGCAGCACGGCGCAGGCCGTGAGTAAGATCGCTATGCCGCCCACTTGGGCGATCAGCTGATAAAGGGTGCCAAGTCCGAAGAGCGGGCTGGTGGCGAAGAGGCAAAAGGCCAGCAGGGCGATCTTGCGGTGGCGGCCGCGGTAGACGGCGATCGCCCCCAGCGCGAAGATCTGCATCAGGCTGAACACGATGATCACCGGCATGAAAACCTCGTGAGGATTCAGGCCGGAGACGGACGAGGCAAAGGACAGGGTCAGCTCGGAGCCCGGCCGGATCTGCTGCAGGCCGTGCATGAACCAATACTGCTGGGTATAATCACGGCCCTCGAGGTCGGTTTGGGCGGGCAGATCGTAGTAGCCGTGGTGTAGGAAGCGATCAGCTGCCAGGCAGTAATTGGCCATGTCGTCGTTGCCATAGCTGATCCAGTTGAACCCGTAGCGCAGCATGGGCCAGCCGGCGTACACCACGAAAAACAGAGCGGGGAGAAGGAACCAGCGTAGTTGACGCCAGGGTAGATAGGGTCGGCGCCACCAGAAGACCAAACCGGCAAATACCGCCATCGCCAGGGCCAGCCAGGGGCCGAAGGCCTTGACGGGCAGGCCCCAGATGTTGAGCCGGGTCATCACGACGATCAACAGAGCCAGGCCGACGGTCGGGGAAACAAACCAGCTCCAGAGCACTCCCATGCGGGGGCGGAGCAGACTGATCACGGCTTGGCCGACGAGCGTGAAAAAAACGAAAAGGACTAGGACGAATAAAATAGCGAGCATATCGAGCAGGAACAGCCGTGGCGAAGAATGGAGTTAAAGACGGATGCCGAGTGCGAGGCAGCGGGAAATGAGGGCCCCCTCGAGGCGGGCCTTGCGGGCATAGTGCTCGATTTTAGCGGGATCAATCACCGCTCCGTGGATCCGGGTGCGAATGCGCGTCATTTCTTCAATTCCTTGGGTGTGAATATGTTGGCTCGTTTTCTGTTCAGAATGAAGGCGGAAGCAGCCGAGAAAATAGGGCAGTCGAACAACCCTCGCCTTAGCCTGTTGAAACCTCGCGAGCAAATCCCAGTCAAGGGCGAATTGGAATGAGCTATCCAAGCCACCGACCGCCTCATAAATGCTGCGCCGAAAGAAGAGCGTTTCCTGCGGCACATAGTCGATCCACTCGAGGGTTTTCGGGTCGTGTGGAGGCATGATCCAGCGGCCGATTTCGCGGTCTTGGTCATCAATGATGATGCGGTGGCCGTAAACCACGTCCACTTCGGGGTGGCGGACGAAATATTCCGCCACAAAACGCAGGGCGCGCGGCGCGATGAAGTCGTCCGAGTTCAGCCAAGCCATGATGTCGGTGGGCTCGCCGCCGAGCTGCTTGAAGCCCCGGCAGACCGCGTCCGCCTGACCTTTGTCCTTTTCCGAAACCCAGCCGGTGAGTTGGTCCGCATAACGCTGGATGATCTGGGGGCTGCGGTCGGTCGAACCGCCGTCCTGCACCCGGTAACGCAGTTTGGGGTATTTTTGGTTGAGCACACTGAGCAGGGTGCTTTCCAGGTAACGCTCCTGATTAAAGGAAGGAGTCACGATGTCGATCGCGGGCAGTTGCGCGTCCGGGATCTTGTTTTTCCGGCGCAGACCCTGATCCCAGGCCAGCGGGCGGGGCTCGTACTGCCGGAGCACGCCGATCTGCATCCAGTGCTGCTCAACGATGCGGTGAAAGGTTTTCTCCCGCAGCGGCAGCCAGAATTTCTGGCGGAAATATTCCTTCGTGCCTTTCAGCACCTTGCCAGGCCGGGTCAGGCCGGCGGCTTCCCCCACCAGCTGCTGGATCAGCGTTTCGCGTTCATCACAGGCGCGCTTCAGCTGCTGCAGGACAATCTCCTTCTCGTGCAGCCATTGGCTGTAGCGCTTGATCTGTTCGAGCTCGCCGAATCCGCGGGCATGGTTTTCGAGTGAGCGGCGGGCTTCGGCCAGCTGCCCCTCGATGTTGCCGATGTGCACGTCCTTGTCATGCAGCCACTGGCCGTACTGCGCGGCCTCCGGCGGGAGCGCGGCCAGATGCAGTTTTAGGACGTCGTGCGAGACGGCGATGTGGCCGAGTTTCTCGTTCGTCGCCGTCAATTCTGCCACGGACAAGGTCAGTTGCGCCACCTGCTCCTCCTTCATCCGCTGGCTCTCCTGCAGGTCGGCGACCTGCCGCTGGAAATCCTTCACGATGTCGGTCAGCTTGAAAATCAGCGCTTCGCGCTCGTTGCAGGTCGTCTTGAGCTGGGCGATCTCCCCATCCTTGATATCCGCCTCATTTTTTAGGGAGGAAATTTCCCCGTCCTTGGTGTCGGTCTCCTTTTTCAGGTCGGCGATTTCGACATCCTTGGTATCGGTCTCCTTCTTGAGGTCGGCAATTTCGACGTCCTTGGTGTCGGTCTCCTTTTTGAGGTCGGCAATCTCGGTGTCCTTTTGCGCACACTCCGCCTCAAGTTCCGCCTTGATCGACTCCATCTCGGTTTTGCGCTCTTCCGCGGCGCGCTTCAGGTCCGTGATCTCCACGTCCTTCTCCCGGTCGAGGTGGGTCAGTTCCTCGATCTTGTATTGGCGATCGAGACGGTCGCCTTGCAATTTCTTGTAGAGGGGCGTGGCCGCCGCGATCAGGTGGTGGGCATCGGCCGAAAGATCGCTGGCCTCCAGGACCAGGTCGAGGGGTGCGGTCTGGGCTTCGAGCAAACGGCTCACGGCGCCTTGCACCTCCGCCACCGCCAGCGTTTTCACGCATGGGGCGTCACCAAAATGACAGTCCCACTGGCAGCCAAAGCAGGGCAGGGGTTGGACGACGGAAATCACCTGCTGGCCCACCGGCTTGAACCGAGGCCAGAAACCACCGCCGAAAATCCCAATCAGCGGCACGCCGACACTGGCTGCCAGGTGCATGGGGCCGGTGTCATTGCCCAGATAGAATCGCGCCGTGGCGAGCAGGGCGGCCATCAGGGGAATCTGGCCATCGACACTGAGCCACACGGGGGGCCGGGGCCGGCCAGCCTTGACGACCAGATCGGCGACGGCCTCGACGATGACCGACTCGCTTTGGTGGCCGAGTAACATGACGGGAAGGTGATTAGCCTTTTCCAGCCAGACCACGGTTTCGGCAAAATTTTTGGCGGGCCAGGCCTTCATGGTCACATTGGCCACTCCTGCGGGGTAGCACGCCACCCACTGGCCGGAGGTCAGATTGCGTCCGGCGACTATTTTTTTAGCTTGGGTCGCGGCTTCGGTCGGTACGCTCAATTTCGGTGCCTGCCGCGTCACCTGGCGGCCAAGGAGGTGATCGACGATCAGGAAATTATTCTCCCATTCCTGGGCCAGTTCATCGGCCGGCACGATCTCCTTGAAAACGTCAGCGGCCTTGATGCCCAGTTCCAGATCAAGGGCGGTGGCAAACAGCGGATCGACGGCCGCGCCGCCGAGGGCCACCCGGCGGCTGGCGGGAAAACGGGCGGCGATGGCAACCTCGAGCCAGGTGCGGTGGAAAGTGGGGGCAACAATCAGGTCCGGTGGATGGGTTGCCAGATGCTGAAGGATTTCATCCAACTCCTCCCGGGCCTCGGCGGGGCCGCTTTTGAAGGGATTGATCGTTACGGCCTTCCAGCAGATAGACTTGGGAAAAAGTGGAGCGAGTGATTCATAACCGTCGCGAACCAGCAGGGTGTGCTTTGACCCCGGCCAGGTCTGCATCAGCACCGCGAGGGCGGGCGCAAAGAGGATCAGATCGCCAAAGCTGTCGGCCCGAATATAGAGGATGTTCTTGGGTGATGCTGACACGTGAGGGTTCAGCAAAATAACTCAAATCGACCGAAGCGAGCACGATTTGCTCGTGCCGTTAGGATGTTGGATATCAGCCGTTAAGCTTTTGAAAATGACCTGCTTTGCTGTGCTTGTCACAATAGTGAGATAGCTGGCTTCAGTTGGACGGGACCGGGGTCAGCGGCGGGGCACTCGCCTCTCGCTTGGCTACATTACCATTCATTACATTGACTCCCGATAAGTAATCTGATTCAGGAGTCTCTGTCATGTTTGACCGCCTCTTCTCTGCTCGTTTCGCCGCACAATCGGCCAAGCCCTACGTCAGTCTGCTCTTTGGCGCCCGCCAGACCGGCAAGAGCACCATGCTGCGTTCGGTTTATCCCGAGCCTGCCCTGCGCATCGACCTCGCCAACGCCGAGGATCGGCTGCGTTACGGCACCTCCGCCACGGGCTTCGTCCAAACCTGTCGTGGGCTCACCCCGGGGAAGCAACCAGCCACGGTGATCGTGGACGAGGCCCAGCTGAGCCCGCGGATTTTCGATGCCGTCCAGCATCTCTACGACGAAGACAAAAAGCGCTGGCGCTTCATCCTCTGCGGCAGCTCGGCCCGCAAGTTGCGGCGCATTGGAGCGAATCTGCTGCCCGGGCGATCACTTTACCACCGACTCTATCCGTTAGTGCAGGCCGAAATTGCCCCCGGTCTGGATGCGGACTCACCGATTCCAGCTCCCGCATGGGCGAAACAAGCCGCCCAACCATTCCCATCAATGGAATTGAACGACCGGCTCGCCTATGGCGCGCTCCCTGGTATCGTCACGGCCCCGGTTGAGGACCGGGCTGCGCTGCTGCGCTCCTACACCGCCAT
>JBAXWQ010000330.1:0-2831 GCA_037128315.1 Opitutia bacterium
GCGGCGAGTCCCTTCGCCGCCGCGGCGCGCTCGGAGAGCGCGCCCTACCCGCGCTAGCGCGCTAAACTTGTGAGCCGCTTTCAATCGGATAACGGGTTTGCGGCCAGCCCGGCCCGGATGAGCAACGCCTGCTGGTCAGGCGGGCGGCCCATGAAATCCACGAACAACCGCATGGGATCGGCCGCGTTGCCCCGACTGAGGATCTTGGCCACAAATTCGGCCCCAACGGAGCGATTGAAGATGCCCTCCCGCTTGAACCGGGTAAACGCGTCCGCATCGAGCACCTCCGCCCATTTGTATGAATAATAGCCGGCGGCATATCCCACCGGGTCCGAAAAAATATGCGTGAACCGATTCTCTATCGTGGGTGCCGCGGGTGCCGTCACGGCCAGATAGTCGCGCAGCCTCGTCTGCAGGAGGGTTGGGACGTCACCGGCCAGATAGTCGGCCGTCCGCAGGTGCAGTTCCAGGTCCATCCGGGCCAAGGCCAGCTGGCGCATGGTGGCGGTGGCGCTGCGAAAGTTCCGGGCGGCCACCAGCCGCTGGAAGAGCGAATCGGGGATGGTCGCCCCCGTGGCATAATGCCGGGCAAACAAATCCAGGCTCGCGCGCTCCCAGCACCAGTTTTCCATGATCTGGGAGGGGAGCTCCACAAAATCCCAAGCGACATTCGTACCATTGAGCGACTTGAAGCCCACTTCTCCACAGAGATGGTGCAGGAGGTGGCCAAATTCGTGAAAGACCGTCTCCACTTCGCGATGCGTCAGCAGCGCCGGCTTGTCGCCCATGGCCGGGGTGAGGTTGCCGCACATCAGGCCCAGATGCGGGGCCCGGATCCCATCAGGCCGCGGCCCGCCGGTGATGAGATAATTCATCCACGCCCCGCCGCGTTTGGATTCGCGGGGATGCCAGTCGGTGTAGAAGGAACCGATCAACCGGCCGGCGGCATCGTGCACGTCGTAGAAATCCACCTCGGGATGCCAGCCAGCCACAGTCGCGGGCGGGCGGGTCACGCTCAACCCGAACACGCGGTGGACGATCTCAAACATGCCGGCGAGCACGGCGGGCAGCGAAAAATAGGGCCGCAGCTGTTCCTCATCGAAATCATAGCGAGCCCGCCGCAGCTTTTCCGCCCAGAATCCAACCTCCCAGGGAGCGAGCGGGGCGATGGCCGACTTGGTCTGCTCCGCCTTGAACTCCTGCAGTTCGCGCCCATCCCGGGCAAAGGCTGGGCTGATGCGTTGGTGCAAATCCTCGATGAAGCCCAAGGCTTGCCGCCCGCTCTGAGCCATCCGCCGCTTGAGGACCAGGTCGGCAAAGTCGGAGTGCCCCAGGAGCCCCGCTTTTTCCTGCCGCAGGCGGAGGATGTTTTTGATCAGGTCGCGATTGTCATGCGGAGCCTGCGCCCCCACGGCGATCGCGGCCTGCCAGATCTGTTGGCGCAAGGTCGCATCCTCCGCGTAAAGCATCACCGGTTCCTGGGAAGGGGCGTGCAGGGTGAAGCGCCAAACCGGATTCGCATCAGTCCCCAGCCCCTTGCGCAGGGCATTCTGCCGCGCCGCTTCCCGGGCGTGGTCCGGCAGGCCCGCGAGCCGCTTCGGATCCTCCACCAACAGTTCCCACGCGTTGGTCGCGTCGAGGACGTTTTCGGAATATTTTTGCGTCAGCTGGGCCAGTTCGCTTTGCAGCGCTTCCAGCCGGGCTTTCTCGCCCGCGGGCAATTCCGCCCCCTGCTGGAGAAAGTCGGTCATCGTCTCGTCGGCCAAGCGGCGCTGCTCAGCCGACCACGTCGTCGCGGAGGGCTGGTCATGCGCCGCCTGCAAGCGAAGCCAGAGTGCGGGATTGAGGGGAATTCCGGCCAGAAAGGCGGAAACTTTGGGCAGCATGGCATTGTGTGCCTCCCGGAGCGCCGGGGCATCAGCCACACTGGTCAGGTGCGAGACCTTGGCCCAGGTCTCATTCAGCAGATCCGTCGCCTGTTCGAGGGCGAGAAACGTGTTGGAAAAATCCGCCTGATCTGGCGCCAGTGCCGTTATTTCGGCCAGCGCATGGGTCGCCGTAGCGAGGGCCTCTTCGACTGCGGGACCAACCTGATCCGCGGTGAGTAGGGACCACTGAATGTGAAACGAACGGTCGAGAAATGCATTTGCCATCGCCGCCAAATGACCGCGGCGGCTCCGCCGCTGTCAAACGAATTGGCCGAAACTACCAGCGGTAGGCCGCGCCCAGGGAAAACTGCCGGCGGGCCGCTGGCACGGCCGGCACTTCCTGGAAATCGCTATCCCAGAGATTGTCCACCAGTGCAGATAGCTCCACCCCCCGCCACCGCGGCGGCAGATAGAAAAGACCCACGGCGGAAATATAGGCCTGGTTGCCGCCCAGTACGCGGAGCGGGTTGGCCTCCTGCACGCGAAACTCATTGTCCAGGCGCAGTTCAAGCCCTGCGCCCAAGCGCCACACGATTGCCGCGGTCAGGCGTTGCCGGGCAAAATTCAGGGCGTAGAAACTCGCATCAACCGTAGCCCGGCCATAGTCCGCTTTTTTATCCAGCAGGGTGTAACTGAGGATGAGGTCATAATGGGGCTGCCGGCGGAGCGCGACGATCTCGAGGCCGCGAGTGGAAATATCCACGGCGTTGGCCGAGCGCGCAGTGACGCCCTGCCGGAAGGTCCAGTCGGTCAGGTGGTCATCACGGCGGCAAAAACAGGCCGTTTCGACTCTCCAGCCCGCAGATTGAAAGGTGATGCCAGCCTCGAGGTTGCGACTAAATGTCCGTCCCAGGTTGGGATTGCCGCGAAACAGTCCAGCCGTGGGATTGGAATTCAGGGCCG
>JBAXWQ010000331.1:0-2809 GCA_037128315.1 Opitutia bacterium
ACCAGCAGGGCGAGGCCGAGCAGGCAGAGGGCGGAGCGGAGGGGGAGGGGAAGTGAGTGCAACATGGCGGGCGGCGATGTTATTTGGAATCCTCGAGATTGAACTCGATCAGCTGCGAGACGCGCACTTTGACGGCCTTGCCGCCCTTGCGACCGGCCTTGAATTTCCATTTCTGCACGGCCTGAATCGCGGGAACCTCGAATTCGCGGTGCGAAGAACGCACCACGCGCGTGTCAATGACGTCGCCGTTCTCATTGATGATGAACTCCACCACGACATCACCGTTGATGCCGGCGCGGCTCATCTCATAGGGATAGGCGGGCTGCGGTTGCACCCGGGCGACCGGGCGCTGGTCGAGATTGTTGATATCGAACAAATTTGAGATGCCCTTGCCGAAATTGGCGCCCGGCTTCATGACGGGAATGCTGATGGCGCCGGAAGAGGCCGTCATGCCCGGCGGCGGCGGCGGGGTCAGTGGCTGGGTGAAGGCTTCCACCGGCACCACGGTCGGGAGGTCCACGAGGCTGGGCGGAGCCATTTGGTTTTCGACCTGTTCATCGTTGAGGTCCTCCACCTTCTCCGGCTTGTCCTCCTCCAGCGGGGGCATTTCGAATTGCACGACTTCGTCCTTCGGCGGGGCCACCCGCTTGGGCGGCGGGGACTTGTGACCGAGAAACATGAGGCCCGAATGCAGCGCCATCGAAAAGACAATGCCTATGATTAGGTCTTTGTTCATGCTGGATAGCTTATTTGCCCGTCGGGCGAGTGCGGGTTTCAACCGAGAATTTCAAGATGCCGGCCCGGCGGACCTCATCCAGGACGGCGATGGTCGACCCGAAACGGGCTTTTTCGTCACCGGCGATCAGGATGCGGGGATCTTCCGTCTGGGTCTTGTAATAGGCGATGCGGGAAGGCAGTTCGTTCATATCGATCAGTTCCCGGTTCCAGAAGATGGCGCCTTCGCCGGATACCTGGATGGTGACGCTCTCATCCTTGAGCGGCTTGTCCTTGGGTGGGGCGGCCACCGGCAGATCGACAGGCACGGACTGGATGCGGTTGAGCGAAAGGGTGAACAGAACGAAGGTGGCGAGGAGGAAGAAAATAACGTCAATGAGCGGGATGATCTCAATGCGCGCCTTCTTGCGGACCGGAACTTTGACTTTGTTGCCTTCCATGATGGGACAATGATCAGATGAGACGGGTGGGCCGCGGGTTTATTAGGGCGCGGGGTTACCGGCTGCGCGTTTCAATGAATACCTTGAGGAAGCCGGCCTTGCGGGCCTCGTCGAAGACATAGACCGCCTGGGCAAAGAAGGCCTTTTCGTCCCCGTTGATCAGGATGCGGCCGTCGGGCTCCTGGATATGATACTGCTGCAGGCGCACGAGAAACTCATCCAGGGTGACCAGGTCGGTATTCCACGCGATGGTGCCTTCGTCGGTGATGCTGATGGTAACCGTGCCCGCCGGATCACGGGGGATCGCGGTTTCCGATACGGGCAGCTTCACCTTGATGCCGTTCGACTTGTTGAGGGAAAGTGTGAACAAGACAAAGGTCGCGAGCAGAAAGAAGATGACGTCAATGAGAGGGATGATCTCAATACGCGCTCTTTTTGCGCCACCGGGGCCTGTTCCGCCGCCACCGTGCATACAGTTAGGATTTGAAGGTTAGGATGAGCGTGCTCGGCCGCAATCAGCGGGCCGCCGTGCTGGACTTGTTGATGATGATCTCCAGCGAGTTGGCCGCGTCCTCAATCTCATGCTTGGCTTCATCCAGACGGGAATTGAGGATATTGAACGGCAGGAGGCCGGTGATGGCGATGGCCAGACCGCACATGGTGGCGATCAGCGCCTCGGCCACACCGCCGGTGATCGCGCCGGTGGAGGCGCCGATGTCACCCGAGCCACTGTTCAGGGCGGCGAAGGTGCCCATCATGCCCGTCACCGTGCCGAGTAGACCGAGCAGCGGGGCAGCCGTGATGCAGGTGTCCAGCGTCGGCAGGCCCTGGCCGAAGCGCTGCATTTCCTGGTTGGAAGCGCGGGAGAAGGAGTTGCCGAGCGAGTGCTCCCTGTGGCTGATGGCGTAGACCAAAATGCGGGCGACATAGTCCTGGCTCTTCTTGCCCATTTCCAAGGCACCATCGATGTCATTGGCCTCGACCTTCTCGAGCATCTTCTCGACGACCTCGGGCTGGCGCCGGGCGTTCTCGCGGAACATGAAGATCGCGCGCTCCATGGCGACCGTGATGACGAGGAAGGAGACAATGATGATCGGCCACATGATGGGGCCGCCATGCTTGAACAATTCCATGGCGGTCATGGGACTGCCGTCGGTGTTGGTGAGGAGGATCGCCAGGGGCATATGTGCAGTGATCATGGTGCGTATATGATGATTAAGTTATACGGGGAGTGACTAGTGGTTAGTTAAGAGAGCAATGAATTGAGCAAGTGCTGCGCCAACAGGCTGCATTTACTTGCAGCGTATTCGGGCGGGGGAGTGGGGAAGACTGAATCAAGTGACCAAGAAGGATTCGGGGAAACGTATTTGCCGATAATCAGTTTGGGGTGTCAATGCACTTTGTTGTCCTAAGCAGAAAATTAAGGTAAGAAAATTGGCTGCCCGACTAGGAGTCGAACCTAGACAAAGCGAGTCAGAGTCGCTTGTGCTACCATTACACAATCGGGCAGTGAAGGGATGTTTTTGTTTTGGCGGGAACAGATTGTCGCCGGCACTGAGACGCTGAACCGATGGGCAAATGGAGCCGGCGATGGGATTCGAACCCGCAACCGCCTGTTTACAAAACAGGTGCTC
>JBAXWQ010000332.1:0-2801 GCA_037128315.1 Opitutia bacterium
AGCAACCCCATTGCGGATCTGCCGCCTGTGAATGGAGTGGTTCAATACTTCAGCAGGCTTGATGCGTCTCAAATGGAGCAGTTGCAGAAGGAATTTCCTGAAGCGAGGTTTGTAAAAGCATTCAACAGCGTAGGAAGCGGTTTTATGATCAATCCCGATTTTGACGGAATCAAACCATCCATGTTCATCTGTGGAAATGATGCTGCAGCGAAAGCGCTGGTTACTGTAATTCTGGATCAATTCGGATGGGAAACCGAAGATATGGGCGCAGTGGAAGCAGCCCGTGCAGGTGGTCACGTCGGCACGCGCCACGCGCACACTCGGTGGCAGGTGTTCCGGAAGGACCACGTCCGAGTGTGACAGAATCCGGCCGCGCTCGAGCGCGTTGGCGACAGATTCTACCAGAGGGCCGGGGAAATCAACGCGCGTATGGACTTGGACGGCGACCAAAAATGCGCGTTGCTTACGCCGCTGGCCGAGGCGGCGGACGCCACGATGCGGGCACATGTCCAGGCGGTGGATCTCGCCACGCGCCGGCTCCACCGGCGCTGGCACCAATATGCGACGGCGTTGGGTGCGCTGACTGCCGACCCGGATTTCCGAGCCTATCTGGAGGTGCACATCAAGGCGAGCAGCCAGGTCACCTACGGCATGCTGATCTCCAACATGACACAGAGTTGCGCTTTCGCTATGTGGGGCTGCGAGACGGCGAAGCCCAAGCAGAAAAACGAGCTCGGCAAGACGGAAAGCGGCGGTCTCGCCAAATGCTCCGAAGAAGAGGCAAAGAACTCGGTCGGCGTTGAAGCGAGCGGGGATCTCGGCAGCCACGCCAAGCCGATCGACGTCTCGGTGGGCATCGAGGTGACCTGTGACGGCTTTTCGTTGGAAGTCGGGACGGAGCTCTTCAAGTCCGTGGGCCTGAGTGCGGAGGCCGAGTTCAAGACCGACGGCACCTGCACGCTCTACTTCGGGCCGAAGGCGACGCTCGGTGTCGGAATCAAGGAGGCCAGCGGCAAGTGGGGCGGCTACCTGACGATGAACAAAGACTCGTTCACGGACGTCGGGGTGAAAGAGGTGTACAAGACGACCACCAAGATCGAGGCGCTGGGCGTGAGCGGGACCGTCAGCCACACCGAAGGTAACGAAGGCGATCAGAAACACAGCTTCTTCCCCGGGCCGGACTCCGGCCGCAACGCCAGCGGGCTGGCGGAATTCAGGTAAGGCGGCGGACTATTTGATGGGCAACCCCGTCAGCATAATCTGAGCGACGGAATGATCGCCGTCCTTGGTCAACATGACCGAGCACTGGCGGGTGTCCTTCTTGGCGACGACCAGGCCGTTGTCACCGAGGTTCATGACGCTGTCGACCTTCCAGCCCTCGGCTTTCAATTTATCAGCGTAGAACTGCATGGCTTCCTGCCACGGGGCCTTGAACGTCGTGTGCATGGTCATGGTGTCGGCCATCGTGTTGGCCACGTCGACGAGCGAATCCTTGAAGAGCGGGATGTCCTTGGGGAAGGTGGCGGGCAGCGCCACGCCTTTATCGTTGGCGACGACTTTCATGCCCCCGGCCTTGTCTTTGTAATCCATGGTCACGGTGTCGCCCTTTTGCTCAATCGTCACCCCGCCTTTGCTGGTTTGGTAGGAGGTTTTTTTGCCGCAGCCGGCGGTGATGAGCAACAGGACAGCCAGAGGGATCAGGGATTTCGTTTTCATGGCGGGCGGTGGTTGGGGTTGAAACTCTGCACCCGCAAAACTGAGGCGGGTTTCGTCGGCCGGGGTCGGCTGACGCCAATGCAAGCGGAACCGTTTGCCCGGCCACCCGGGCTTACAACAACAATGACCGTGCGCCCTGTTTTATTAGTCGGGGCAATATCAAGAAATGCGTGGCTTCCCCAGGCCACCGGGTGGCCCGCCGCTGGGGATCGGAAGTAAACAAAAAGGCCGCGGACTAAACCGCGGCCTTGAGGGCTAGATGATAGCGGGACTTCAGATCCCCGCGCTGTTCTCGTCCGGGATGCGCATGCTGTAGAAGCTGCGGTAGACGAAGATCAGGGCGATCGCGAAGAAGAACAGGCCGATGCCGGTCTTCAGGCCCTGGTTGGTCATCGTCACGGCTATCTCGACGGCGAGCAGGCCGAAGAGGGTGGTGAACTTGATGACCGGGTTCATCGCGACAGAGGAGGTGTCCTTGAACGGGTCGCCCACGGTGTCGCCGACGACGGTCGCGGCGTGGAGATCGGTGCCCTTCTGGCGGAGCTCGACCTCGACGATCTTCTTGGCGTTGTCCCAGGCGCCGCCGGCGTTGGCCATGAAGATGGCCTGGAAAAGGCCGAAGAAGGCGATGCCGATCAGGTAGCCGATGAAGAAGTAGGCGTTGAAGAACGGCAGGGCCAGGGCGAAGCAGAACACGACGATGAAGATGTTCCACATGCCCTTCTGCGCGTAGACCGTGCAGATGCGGACGACTTCCTTCGAGTCCTTCTCGGAGGCGGTCGTGGCGTCGAGCTTCATGTGTTCCTTGATGTAGACGACCGCGCTGTAGGCGCCGGTGACGACGGCCTGCATCGAGGCGCCGGTGAACCAGTAGATGACCGAGCCGCCCATGATCAGGCCGAGGATGATCTCGGGCTGCACGATGGAGAGGGCGCTGACGACCTCCTTGAACGGACCGGCGACACCCGAGGCGACCTGGATCTCATAGAGTTTCTGCAGCAGCATGATGATGCCGAACACCATGGTGGTGGCGCCGACGACCGCGGTGCCGATGAGCACGGGCTTGGCGGTGGCCTTGAAGGTGT
>JBAXWQ010000333.1:0-2738 GCA_037128315.1 Opitutia bacterium
CTGCAACATCTGCCTGCCCCCGCGCAAATTCAGCTGGGCGGATTGCTCGGGCAGGCGCTCACCGCCAGCCGGCACGGCCATCTGGCCACCTTCATCCAGAACGAGACCAGCCCGCCGATCGCGCTCTTTTGCCCGGAGCATGTGTGCGGCAATCACGAGGGCGACTGGTATGGGGAGCATGCCGGCAAGTGGCTTTACACTGCCGCCCGGGCGGCCAACCGGACGGCTGATCCCGCTCTCGCCGCCAACGTGCGGCGCGTCGCTGACTATCTGGTGAGCCGGCAGGAGCCGGATGGGTACCTGGGGACTTATGCACCGGAGCGTCGCTTCATGCAGCGGGTCGCACCCGGTCCCCGCACCTGGGACGGGGCGCCCGGAAAACGCACCTGGGATATCTGGGTCCACAGTTATCTTGTCCTGGGGCTGCTGGAAGTGCACCGTTTTTTCCCCAACGAACGCTACCTCGCCGCGGCGAGGCGCATCGGCGATCTTTGCTGGCGAAGCCTGACCGACAGTGGCCTGGATGTCACCAGCCTCGGCAATCACCATGGCTTGTCGGCCAGTGTCTTGCTGGATCCGGCCGTGGAGCTCTATTTTGCCACCCGCGAAATGCGCTATCTCGATTTGGCCGAACTGGGCTTGCGACAGGCCAACCAGCATCCCTCCCTGGAATTGCTGACCCAGGCCTTGGCCGGCACGGACGCCTCGGCCATCGCCACCGGCAAATCCTACCAGATTTCGTGGAATCTGGTGGGGCTCGTCAAACTGCACCGGGCCACGGGCAACCGCGATTATCTGACCGCCGTGCAGAATGTCTGGACCAGCATCCGGCAGCACCACCTGAGCCTTGGCGGAGGACCCTGGGGAGGCGTGGCGCACCGCTCGCGCGAGGTCTTCAACCCGGCCGGTGTTTTCAGCCCCCACGGGTACGTTGAAACCTGCTCGACCTTGTCTTGGATCCAGCTGAACCGTGAACTTTTCCAACTGACGGGCGAGGCCCGCTACATCGATGAGATTGAAAAGTCGGCCTACAATGACCTGCTCGGAGCCCAGGCGCCCAACGGCATTGATTGGTGCTACTACTCATTTCCCAATGGCAAGCGGGTCTACACGACCTACTGGCGTTGCTGCAAATCCAGCGGGCCGCTGGCCTTGGAGGAATTGTCGCCCCTCGCTTATTCCCTGACGAAAACGGGGGACATCGCGGTCAATCTCTACGGCCCCAGCAAGGCGACTCTGGTCACACCTGGGGCCGGCACCATCGGATTGGAGCAGATCACCCGCTATCCGTTCGACGGGCACATTCAAATCACGCTGCGCCTGGAACAGCCAGCCGACTTTGCTGTTGCCCTGCGCATTCCCGCTTGGGCGGAGGAGGCAACGATCGAGATCAATGGCGAGCGGGTTACGACCCAAGCGGCACCCAATACATTTCTGCCGCTGAGGCGAACCTGGCGGAATGGCGACGCCGTCACCGTGCAGTTCCCCTTCCGGCCCCGCTGGCATGAGCAGTCCAATCGCAACATTCAGGAATCACGCGCGCCGGATGGCTCGATGGTCCAGCAGGAAGTATTGCGTTTCGATTATGCGGCGATCACTCGGGGCCCGCTGGTTTATGCGACCGGCCTGATCGATGGCTTCAAGACGGCAGAGACGCTTCGCCTGCCCGCCGACCGCAACCAGGTGACTTGGGAGGAGCTGGATGCGCCACCGGGCAGCGCCGGGCCCGCCCTCCGGCTTAATCTTGGCTACCGCCCTGCCCTGACTTTCCTGCCTTACTTTGAAGCTGGAGGCAGACAGGATCACACTTGGCGCCTCACCTGGATGCATATCGCCCCGTCCTGATGCCCTGGCCCCCGGATGCTGCGCCCCACGCCTCCCGGCGCGAAGATTAAACCGCAGCGGAAATAAACCGCCCAATTTCCGCCTGGCTCGGCATCGAATTGGCCGCCCCTGGCTTCGTGATGGATAACGCGGCAACCGCCGTTCCGAGCCGGGCGGCGGAGGTGATGTCACCGGCATGGCGCACCAGTCCTGCCGCCAGCCCACCGCAAAACGCATCGCCGGCGCCGGTGGTATCGACGACCTTCATCCCGGCGTAAGCCGGTATAGCCTGCCAGCTGGCCGGGCCGGAAATAAAACAGCCACGCTGGCCCAGAGTGATGATCACGGTGGGAACATCGAATTTCCTGCATAACGCATGCAGGGCTTTGCCCGGCATCCGTCGCAGGTCGCGTTCGTGGAAATTGCGCCGGCGCAGTTGGGGCAGTTGGCGGACCAAGGCCGCAAACTCTGTTTCGTTCGGCACCAGGATATCGACGTGGGCCAGCAGCCGGGGGTCGAAATCCTCCCGCATCGGTGCGGGATTCAGCAGGGTGGTCACCCCAGCCCGCCGGGCGGTGCGCAGCACGCTGGCGGTCGTGGCCAGGCTGGATTCCAGCTGGGTTACCAACACCTTGGCGTGCGCCAGCAGCCGACGGGGAAGATCGGCCGGGGCCAGCCGGGCATTGGCCCCGGGCTCGATCACAATTTGGTTTTGCCCTTCCTGGTTGATCAGGATCATCGCGGTCCCCGTGGCGCACCCCGCCTTCAGGGCCAGCCGGCAGCCAATCCGGGCCTTGCGGTAAAAGGCTCGCACTTGGCCGGCGAAGGCATCCTGCCCCATGGCCCCGATGAAAACCGTGCTGACCCCGGCCCGCCCGCAGGCGATGGCCTGGTTTGATCCCTTGCCGCCCTGG
>JBAXWQ010000334.1:0-2711 GCA_037128315.1 Opitutia bacterium
AATGCCCTGGGTTGGCATCATCGCGACGCCGCCCGCCTGGAGCGCCTACAGGACCGACTGAGTTTCGCCAGCGTGGTGCTGCGGGCCGGCACCAAACTGGTCGACTTACAAACCGTCGCCCTTGGACAGGAACATCTCGTCGACACGGGTTGGACCACTCGCGGTGAGCGGGAAGATCGCGGCAAGGGCGACGCCACCCGGAGCACCCACATCCGCTATCGCCATTATCAAGCCGACAGCGCGGTGCTGGTGGCTCTGCGACTGGCGCCGGCCGACGAGGCGCCAACTCTCGACAATCTGGCTCAGGCGCTGGACGAGCCCGAACGGCCGCTGTTCATTGGTCGCAAGGCTTGCCTGCCCGCCTTACCGCTAGTCCTTAAACAGGTCGAGGCAGCGGGACTGGTCGAGGCGCTGATCCAGGGGCTGGTACTGGCCGGTGGGGCCACGTCACCGGGCTCCTACTACCCAGGTTCTTATTACATCGAATGGCCGGCTGGAACCGCAAGTGGGATGCCGGGGCTGAAACAAAGCCGGACCCTGCGTGTCGTCGACCGGCTAGACTGGCGCAATCATATTCATAGTGGCGAGCGGGTGCTCGCGGTCGGAACCTTGTCGGCCCCCGCGCCGGGCGAGTCCGCGCCATGACCGTAACCCTCGCGACCGAAACTGCCGCTCCCGAAACCGCCAATCGCCCACTTTACATGGTGCAACTTCCGGTCGACGGCCGTCGGCTGTTCACCTTCGCCCGGGATCAGGGCTTGCTGGGGGCCGATACCGGATACGTCATCCATGCCCTGCTGGCCGCACTGTTGGGACCGGACGCCCCCCGACCGTTCGCGCTGCCAGCGGACAAGTTCGGTGTCGGACTCGGTGATCCAGCGATCATGCCGGTGCTGGCCTATGGGCACCGGCCAGCTTGCCAGTTGCAGGATATCGCCCAGACGATCGCTCTGCCGGCGGTCTATCAGGCGGTGCGCTGGGATGACGCTGGCGTCAAGCCGATGCCAGCGCGTTTTCCCGCCGGCTTGCGGCTCGGCTTCGAGGTTCGCGCTTGCCCGGTGGTCCGTCTCGGTCGCGGTAATCTTCACCGGACCCACGGCAGTGAAGTTGATGCTCTGGTGGCTGCCTATCAGGCCGCCGAGGATGGCCGCGTGCCGGTGCCGGAAAGTCGTGAGACGGTCTATCGAAGCTGGTTAGCTGAGCGGCTCGCCGCGACCGATGGGGTAGTGCCTCATCAGGTTGAAATCCTGGCGATGCGCTCGGTCCGGTTGTTCCGGCGGGGCGCACGGTCGGACACAAAAACGGCTATTGGTCGGCCTTCTGCCTGGCTCCAGCGCCCCGATGTTCGGTTTCGCGGCACCCTGGAGGTAACTAATCCTGAAGCCTTCGCACGCTGGTTGCTACGGGGCGTCGGGCGGCATAGAGCTTTCGGTTTCGGCATGGTGCTGCTGCGACCGGTCTAGACGATGGGAGAGTGAACGAGTGCTCAAGGGCCGTCTCGGGCTGGAAGGTGCCCGCATTCTTCATTCCGACCGCCACGGCCTGCTATGGCTGAGCTGCGGCGGTCTGTCTGTGGAAAATGGCACGCTGATATTCCACGCTGCCGCCGGGTTCGAGTGGGGAGTGGGCATCTACGACATCCCCTATCAGACGGTGTCGATGATCTTACTCGGTCCGGGCACCACGGTCAGCCACGATGCGCTGCGGCTAATGGCGCGCCACAGCACCGGGTTGGTGGCCATTGGGGCTGATGGAGTCCGAGCTTATACCGCGCCGCCGCTCGGTCCCGACGACAGCCGGATCGCTCGCCGGCAAGCCCGGCTGTGGGCCGATGCCGAGGACGCCCGGCTTTCGGTCGCCCGTAGGCTTTATGCCTGGCGGCTTGGAGAAGTCTTGCCACACAGGGAAATCGAGGTGCTGCGAGGTATCGAAGGTTCCCGGATGAAGGAAACCTATCGGCTGACAGCCGAAAAATACGGGGTGAAGTGGCAGGGCCGGCGCTACGATCGCGCAAACCCCAACGCCGCCGACGCCGCCAATCAGGCAATCAACCACGCCGCCTCAGCGGTTGAGGCGGCGGCCGCTATCGCAGTGGCCGCGACTGCGACAATTCCCCAACTCGGTTTTATCCATGAGGATTCGGCCAATGCCTTCGTGCTCGACATAGCCGACCTATTTCGGGATACTGTCTGTCTCCCCGTCGCCTTTCAGGGCGTGCGCATGGCCGAAAAGGAACCCAATATCCCCCTGGAGCGTCACGTACGGCGGTTGGCCGGGCGCATCTTCCGGACCGAGGCCACCATCGATGCCATGATCGACCGTATCAAGGACCTGTTCGATGCCGATGACCGTAATAGTCGTTCGTGATGTCGCCGACCGCTTCCATGGCTTTCTCGCTTCCTGCATGGTCGAAATCGCACCCGGCGTTTATACGTCGCCAACCATGACTCGCGGAGTACGAGAACGGGTTTGGCGTGTAGTTGGCGACTGGTTCAGAGTTTTGGGCGGCGGCTCGATGGTGATGACGTGGCGCGATCCGAGCGCTCCTGGCCAACAGGGGGTGTCGATCCTCGGCGCACCTCCCAGAACACTTGTGAACGCCGACGGGGTTCTGCTCGGTAAGCGCGAAAAATAAGGGCAGTAATACCCTTGCTAATTCCTGTACAAGTGAATAAGATCAATCACCTCCTTACTAGAGGCTCCCCCGCTCA
>JBAXWQ010000335.1:0-2701 GCA_037128315.1 Opitutia bacterium
TGGCGGACACTCTGATCGTCAGCGACGACTGGAGCGGTTATGGCAGTCTCAGAAAGGCTCAATTCGCGTTAGGATGACATTGCCATTCATGGTAGAATCTATCTCGTTATGATGGAGCATGTCATGGAGCTCAGCACCTTTCGGACGTGGCTCGCACAGGTGGACGATCTGACCGTCGCTCAGCGCCTGGAGCTTGAAGAGGTTCTGGCGGGTCGGCCGCCGCGCGCCGCAGTAGCGGCGGTCATTGAGGCCGACCTGGACGCCCATCGGGGCTGCCCGCACTGCGGTCACGACAAGGTGGTTCGCAGTGGAAAGGCCGATGGACTTCAGCGCTTCCGGTGCAAGGGATGTGGCAAGAGTTTCAACGCGCTGACCGCTACACCCTTGGCAAGACTCCGAAAGAAAGAGTGCTGGCTCGATTTCGGGCAGTCATTGAGTGAAGGCGAAACGGTGGTCGCCTCGGCCGAGCGCTGCGGCGTGGCGGTCAGCACCGCATTTCGCTGGCGGCACCGCTTTTTGACCTCCCAGGAGGCGAGCCCGACACTGACCGGCATCGTGGAGGCCGACGAAGCATTCGTACTGCTCAGTTTCAAGGGTTCCCGTGCCTGGGAACTGGCGAAGAAAGGCCAGCTGGGTGTCGAAGTGCCGGATCGAAAGGCCCGCAAGCGCGGTGGCAAGGCCACGAAGCGGGGGCTGTCCCATGAGCAGGTGCCGATACTGGTGGCCTCTGATCGAGGGCGTGACGTTATCAGTGCCGTCTTGCAGGTGGACACCGGAGACGCCATCAAGGCTGTGCTCGAACCAGTCCTCAGCAAAGACGCCCTACTGGTCACCGATGGTGGCAAGGCCCTGGCGCGCTGCGCCACCAAGATGAAGGTCACTCACGAGGTCCTGAACCAGTCGGCTGGCGAGCGCGTTCGCGGCGAACTGCACATCCAGACCGTCAACAGCCTACATGAGCGGATCAAGAACTTCCTGCGCCCTCGGCGCGGCGTGGCCACCAAATATCTCGGCAACTACCTCCACTGGTTCCATCGCACTGGGCTCCAGCATGCCCCAACAGCCCGAGCATGCCTCAATGCTGCAATCGGCGCCGCCGTAGGGCCGCTACTCAAAGTTGCCGTGCCAACTTAACGCGAATTGAGCCTTCGAAGAAGGCAAAGTACTGGTTGCCAATCTGGGTCGTGATGCAGTTGCGTTTCTTGTGGCGAGCCGTGGTGTCGTCGGTGGTCAGCGACGAGCTGACTTCAAGGCCCGTGACCAAAATCTCCCGCTTGTCGTCATGGAATTCGCCCTTGTTCTCGGTCAACAGGGTGTTGAGTTGCGAGAGGGAAATCTTTATGCCGTAAGCGTGCAACTGATCGAGCAGCTTCGGCTCCGTGACGTTGCACTCGTTGGACTGCGCCAGGATGAAGCGGATCAGGTTCGGCCCGTAATGGCCGGTGAGGCCATCGGGCAGCGGCGCGATCATCAGCTTCCCGTCCGGTGTCTTCCACACTTCGCGATGGTAGCGGGTCACATGGGGCTGGAGCACAAGGTCCTGAACAACAAACGGTTTGCGGCCTTTGAACTGCGAACCGGCAGGAACGTCGGGCGGCTTCAGTATTTCGTCCGCGTGGATGGTCAGGTCGGCGGTACGCACGCTGCCCTTCCGGCCGCCGTTCTTCCGCCGCTTCGCACCCTTGCTCGTCCTGGGCGATCCGGGCTTGCGGTCGTCGTCCGTCCCGTCTTCCATTCCGCTCGGCTTCACATCCGGCCGGGCCTTCAAGCCCTTTGCACGCGCCAGATCGTCGAGAAGCGCATTGATCAGGCCATCTTGCTGAAGGGTAAAGACCTTCAGGTCATCAAACGATACTCGATCAAAATCTGGGAGGGGAAGCAGCTTCGACATGCCAGATATTGAATCCGACCACCACGCGGCTGTCAACGCGACCGCCTCATGCCGCCCATGAGTCCGATTGCCGCACCCCGGCGGCCATCATGCTGCTAGCACCACTTTTCGGGATGTTACATCAGATCGGATGTGAGATAGACTCTCTTGATATAGTCGAGGCTTGCCCGGATGCTTTGACCAATCCGGCCATTGCTTCTCAGGGTTTCGGCGATGCTTTGATTGATGACGTACGATGCCGATGCGGCTTCGATCCTGGCAGTACCCATCTCACCCTCCGGCAACCGGCTGTTCTTTTTCCGGTGGCGCCGATACGGCGCTCGAATGCTTGGCTCTGATCGAAGAGTGCCTGAGGCGAGAGCCGGCCGCAACCGGCGCGGACTCGGGCCGCGACACTTTCCACCCCGCCGTTGTTTTAATGCAACATGTCAGGATGATGGCCTAATGCATTGATATCCTGGCAGCAGCGCCGCGGCGGGGCAAATCGGACGGGCGCGGTGGGGCTTGCGGTTGGCGGAACGGCCGGGTGGTGGCATGATGGCCGGGCCCGCCGGTGCCGGCGGGCGGGGGTTTTTCAACCGACGGATCGAGACCGCAGAGCCATGGAGAGCGCCACCAGTTGGATCGGGGACACGCTGAGCGCGCTCAATCCCGGGTACCTGACCCTGGGGCTGATCCGCCCGGCGCTGGATCTGTTCCGCTCGGAAACCATGGCGCCCAATCTTTCGGCGCTGATGGTGGTGCTGGCCGCCGCCCTGCTGATCGGCTTCCGGCGCCGGCGGATCGGGCCGGCCTGCGCGGCACTGGACC
>JBAXWQ010000336.1:0-2700 GCA_037128315.1 Opitutia bacterium
GCTTTGGCCGAGCAGGTAGGGGCGGTTGCCCTCAACCGCCCTTGGCGCGATCAGGGCCGTTGAGGGCAACGGCCCCTACCGAACCAACTCACGCCCTGGCCCAGGCGCGAGCCAGCTCGTGGCGGAGCGCCACGGCGTCGGGCCACGCCGGCGGCAGGCCGGTGATGTTGTAGCCGCCACCGCCGTCGGCGTAGGGTCCCATCTCCGGACAGGCGTACATGGTCTTTTGCTTGTTTCCCCGTCCCTGCTTCCAGAGCTTCATCAGGGCCTCCACGAACACCAGGTAGCTTTTCACCTCGGGCGTGAGTTCGCCGCGATGGGTGACCGGCACCTGGGCATGATGGCCGTTGAAGGGCCGGAAATGCACCTGCTCGCTGTTTTGCAGCAGGGCCGGATGATCGAGGAGGAACTCGCAATAGTTACCGGGGTGCAGGTGCTTGACGGCGGCGAGGTGGGAAAAGTCGAAATTCATCTTGATCAGCTCGCCGGTCGCCCGGTGAAAACGCTCGGCGATCTCATAGGTCTTCTCCGGCGTCTCGGTGCACGTGTCCCGGTGCACCTCGAGGGAGAGCACAACCCCGCCGATCTTTTCCGCGGCGCGCAGCAGCTGGATCCAGTGGCGGGTCGCCACCGCCGGCGGCGTGTCGTGATTGTCCAGCTGGACATTGATGTGCACGGCCCCGCCCGACTTCTGCTCGCGGATCAGCCGGGCAAATTCCTTGGGCTCATCGCTGGAAATGAAACCCAGGATATGGTGCAGCCCGTGTTTTTCCGCGAGGCGGCGGTGCTCCGGCGTGACCGCCGTCGTCAGGCCGTCGAAACCGGCGGCGGCGATGGCCTTGATTTTTCTTTCCAGGGACCACTCGCGGCTCAACGAGGGATGCCGGGAGAGGGACCAAAGGTTGGCGATATGGACGAGTTGGGGCATGGGCATCTACGGGGTTTGACGGCAGGTTTGCGGGTCTTCCTGCCAGAGTCGAGCTTGGCCGGATTGGGGCAAAGCCGGCTTGCACCGCATCGGCTTTGGCGTGTTGAATGCCGGTCCATGCCCCGTATCCCCCTCGAAGACAATTTTACCGACGTCATCGGCAAGGCCCAGCGCGGCTACCAACTAGCCGATGCGGCCCTCGCGGCGAAGGCCGGCATTACCCTCGAGGATCTGGCTGCCGTCAAGGCCGGCGAAGTGCGCGTCCCGGCCCTCATCGCGCTGGCCGAGGCGCTCGACCTGGGCCGGGAAGCCCTTCTCGCCCACGCCCGGCGCGAGTGGTATCCGGAGCAGCCGATCTTCAAGCGCGGCTTCGCCATGTTCAATACGGCCTTCGAGGACATGACGGTGAACAGCTACCTCGTCTGGGACGGCAAGACGCGCCTCGCTGCCGCGTTTGATACCGGCGCCAACGCCCAGCCGATGCTCGACACCCTGGCCGGGGAAAACCTGACCCTCCGCTACATCTTCCTGACCCACACCCACGACGACCACATCGCCGACCTCGACCGCCTCGCGGCGGGCGGCGCGGAAGTGTGGGCCAGCGAGCTCGAACCCTGCGACCGTCCCGGGGCCAAGGTTTTCCAGGAAAACGCGCACTTTCACCTCGGCGAGCTGGCGCTCAAGACCCTCTTCACCTGGGGGCACTCGCCCGGCATGACCACCTTCTATATCATCGGCCTTTCCTGGCCGCTGGCCATTGTGGGCGACTCAATCTTCGCCAGTTCGATGGGCGGCAGCCCCACCCATTTCGAGATGCAATTGCGCAACAACCGACAGAAGATCCTGAAGCTGCAGGCCGACACGGTCCTCGCCTGCGGTCACGGCCCGCTCACCACCCTGAAGCAGGAGAAACAACATAATCCTTTCTTTGCCCGCTAACCCCATTGTCATCGCGAGGCCCGCAGGGCCGCGGCGATCCAGGTGGATTGCTTCCACCTTCGCCGAGGCTACGGCGGACACGTCGTCTTCCCGCCGCGGCGGGCTCCTCGCCATAACACCCAATTATCATGAATGAAAAAATCGCCTTCGTAGGAACCGGCCGCATGGGCGGCAACATGGCCCGCCGTCTCAAGGATTGCGGCTACACCGTCAGCGCCGTCTTCGACGCCCACGCCCCCCTCGCCCAGGAACTGGCCGCAGAGCTTGGCGCCACCGCCTGCGCCACCCTTGCCGCGGTGACAGCCGCGGCCGACCTGATCTTCACGGTCGTGACCGACGATGCCGCGCAATTGCAGGTCTTCGCCGAGACCGGCGACTCGCTCCTGCTGGGCGCCAAGGGCAAGGTTTTCATCAACTGCGCCACCCTCACCCCCAAGGTGCACGTCGAGGTCGAACGCCGCGCCCGGCAGGCCGGCGCCGTGACGCTCGAAGGCTGCATGGCCTCCAGCATCCCGCAGGCCCGCAACGGCACCCTCTACCTGATGTGCGCTGGCGACCGGGCGACCTTTGACCAGGTGAAGCCCGTGCTGGATAAACTCAGCACCGCGCTGCGCTACATCGGGCCGACCGGCAGCGCCGCCCAAGTGAAGGCGCTGGTGAACATGGTGATGAACATCAACACCGCCGGTCTGGCCGAGGGTCTGGGGCTGGGCCAAGCGCTCGGTCTCGATCTTGACATGCTGCGCGAAGTTTTTGCCCAGACCGGCGCGAATTCGCAGGTACTGAAAACAGACGGCGAGGACATGCAGAACCGGGCGCACGATTGTTATTTC
>JBAXWQ010000337.1:0-2678 GCA_037128315.1 Opitutia bacterium
AAGGCCTTGCCACTGCCGAAACTATGGGCTTGGCATAAAACTGATGGATGGTGAGGCTGGCGATCTCACCATCCATCAGTTTTCATCTTCCCACTTGACGGCTCGAATTGGCGTGTGATTCAAGGATTCCGTCCATTTTCTGGAGCGGGATCAGATGTCAGCGGCGAGCGGGATTATGATCTGGGCGGACGGCATCAAGGCGGAACTTGCACAGCGGCTGCCCCGGCAGCGAAAGACGCAGCGCGACAAGCTCGCAGTCCTGGTCGCCACTATGCTGCATGTTCGCAGCGCCAATCTGGTGGAACTCGCGTCGGGACTGCCGCGCGAGTCGGATCGCTGGGACATGGGCTACCAGTGGATTGCGCGGTTCCTGGATAACGACCTCGTTTCCTGCGACACCGTCATGCAGCCGTTTGCGGCCGATATCCTGGCTCGGGTGGCGACGTCTGGCGAGGCGATCCCGCTGATCCTCGATCAGAGCAAGTTGTCCGATCGCCACCAGGTGCTGATGCTGAGCGTGCGCTGGGGCGAACGCGCGTTGCCGCTGGCGTGGCGCGTCGAGGAAACCGACGGCGCCATTGGTTTTCCAGCCCAACAGAACCTTCTCGACGCGGTGCAGACCTGGCTGCCCGCCAATGCCGATGTCATCCTGCATGGCGACCGTTTCTATGGAACACCGGACCTGATCCGCCTGTGCCGGGATCGCAGCTGGGACTACCGGCTCCGCCTGAAAGGCAACCTCATTGCGCGGATCGGAACACGCAAGACAAGCACGGGCGAGTTGGCAAGCTCCGGCGGGCACTATTTCGAGGCCGTCGCACTCACCGGCAAGCGTGTCAGCACCAATATCGGCATCATCCGCGATCCCGGGCACAGTGAGCCGTGGATCATCGCAATGTCCGCCAAACCCGGCTATCTGACCACACTCGACTATGGCAAGCGGTGGGGCATCGAGCCGATGTTCTCCGACTTCAAGTCTCGCGGCTTCGGAATCGAGCAAACCCAGATCCACTACCCCGACCGCGTCGCGCGCCTGATCCTGGTGATGGCGCTGGCACTCTACTGGGCAGTCTCAACCGGCATGTGGGACCAAGCCGAAAACCCCGCGCCCGCCGAAAAAAAGCCCCGGACCGCCAGCCCCGCAAAGTCGCCAGAAGCAAGCTCTCTTGGTTCACACGCGGACTACGTAAGCTCATGAAACTCTTGCTCAAGGCCTTGCCACTGCCGAAACTATGGGCTTGGCATAAAACTGATGGATGGTGAGCGTTTGCTGTGTGGATAGCTATGCCATTTGTTGGCGCGTATATCGGATTTCATGTTGCTCAAGGCCTTTTGGGGATGCACTTAGTGTCCGTCCGGAAGGTTTGCGAGTCATTTGAATCTGCTGTCTTTGCCTTGTAAACCGGTCTTGCCCGGCTCGACCGATGTGTGAGTCACTGGCTTTCACCGCCAGTGAGCCTGACCATGTGGACGATCGAGAACCGCGCCCGGCACGACCGCAGCACTCTGCGTTACCCGAGTGATCTGACGGACGACGAATGGTCTCTCATCGCGGCACTGATCCCTCCCGCCAAGCGTGGCGGCCGTGAGCGGCAAAAGGATGAGCGCGAGTTGGTCAACGGGATCATGTATTTGCTCAGCACCGGCTGCCAATGGTGCTATATCCCGAAGGATTTGCCGCCGAAGAGCACGCTGCACGACTATCTGGATCTTTGGAACTACGACGGCACGCTGACGAAGATCCACCATACGCTCTATATGTTATGCCGCGAGCAGGGCGGACGAGAGGCCAGCCCGACCGCCTGCGTAATCGACAGCCAAAGCGTCAAGAGCGCGGAAAAAGGGGGGCCTGCATCGATCCGAACGGCTATGATGCGGGCAAGAAGATCAAAGGCAAGAAGCGGCATATCCTTGTCGATACGATAGGGTTGCTGCTGCACGCCGTGGTTCACCCAGCCGATATTCAGGACAGGGACGGCGGGGTATTGGTGATCTCAACCCTGTTCGGAATGTATCCATTCCTGCGCAAGATGTTTGCCGATGGCGGCTACCAGGGGCCGCAGTTTGCATCCGCTGTGGCGACGGTGATGCCGCAACTCTCGATTGACATCGTGAAGCGATCCGACCGGGCCGAGGGATTCGTCGTCCTCCCGAGGCGATGGGTCGTCGAACGGACGCTGGCCTGGCTGAACCGCTGTCGCAGATTGGCGAAGGACTTCGAGAACCTGACCCGAATGGCGGTCGCCTTTCTGCGAATGGCATCGATCCGACTTATGCTGAGAAGACTTTGTAATCCAAAATGAACCTTCCGGACGGACACTGACCGGTATAGAAAACCGTGACCGGGGTGGTCAGACCGATAGTAGCGTCTCGCGTGAGCGTGAGCGCATTGGGGCCTTCAAGCACGTCGATCTCGCCACTCTGCAATGCAGTGAAACGCTGCTGTGCGGTGACCGGGGCGAAACGAACTCTGTCAGGATCATTGAAGATGGCAACAGCAAACGCACGGCAGATTTCGACGTGAAAGCCGGTCCAGCGGCCCTGACTGTCGGGCATCGACATAGCGGGTTGGTTGTTGGCGATACCGCAGACGACGGCGCCGCGGGCCCGGATGGCATCAAGCGTTGTACCCGCGCGGGCTTCGGCAGAGAGGAAGACGGGCGTTGTGACAACGGCGC
>JBAXWQ010000338.1:0-2655 GCA_037128315.1 Opitutia bacterium
GACTCCAATCCATAACCCCACTATCCTCCGCCCACGGACCGGGCGGTTGCATTCCACGGAGGGAAAGGCATTATGCAATTTTCCCTGCCCGTATTGATTTCACCTGAGCCGCCCGCCGCAGCATCCGCTGCGCATGGAATAATCGCGAGCGATCCCGCGAACACATCCTTCGAGGCTTTTTTGCCCGAGACAACTCCGGAGGCCGAGCGATCCGACAGAAGCAAGAGTCCGGATCCTGATTACTTGGGCGGCAACTTCGCTACTTCGCTCTGGATGCCGGTGGCAACCCTGCCGCGCTCGTTAGCGACCCGGCCAACGGAGGCGGCAGGCATGGGCTCGGCGGGAATGGGCGAATCCCTGGCGGACTGTCGGAGTCCTCTGGCTCCCCCCCCAAGCCCGGAGGTTGCGGTCCTCGACCAATCTTTTGCGATTTCTTCCCGCCCGTCCTTGTCGTCCCTCGCTCTGCCCGCTCCGTCCGGATCGATTGCGCCCGCGAAGGACGGCCCGCAGAGACTGGCGATCAGCAATGCACAAATATTGACTCAACCCACCGCTCGCCAGGTACCGCGATCGACCGCGATCAAGCTGTTATCTCCGGTCGAGGCCGGGTCGGGTGAGTCGTCGCCCGATGGACAATTGCCACTATCAACGTGGCAGTCTTCTGGTCTGGAACTCAACGAATTGCCCCGGTCGCCTGAGGGGGCAGTGGCTTTGATGATACCTGACCTGATCGCACCCGTTCTGCCGGACGCACCTTCCCCCCGACCGGGTTCCAGTCTGGAATCTGCCCTTCCTGCCGCCAATCAACAGACTCCGATGCGGCTGGGGGGATTGCAAACGCCATTACCTCGAGCTTTGGCGCTGGAAGCGCCCGCCAACGCTGGGGCATCCTCATTAGAACTGACTGAAGGTGGGGTGAACGGAAAGCGGGCAGGCTTGGCCCCGACAGTCTGGCCAGATTCTCCTGAGGGAATTTTGCTAATCAGCCCCGGCAAATCAAGGCCCGGTGCGCTGGCAACAGTTGCGACCTCGATTTCATGTCAGACCCTGCCGGTTGCGTTGGATAGCATGGCGGAGTTGACGGTTGGATTTTCCCCCGCTGACGAGCATTTGCCGCTCGCGGAAAAAAATGCCGCTCCCTCGACTAACCTGCGCAAACTGACGGGGAGGCTGGACATGCCAGAAGAAAAAGAAATTCTAAACGCTCCTCACCAGCTTGTTAGCGTGGGAGAGTCCCGACTTGGCATCAGCGTAGCTAAGGTGGCCACGATAATGACTTTCAACCCGCCCAATCGTGCGAAGGCCATCTTCACGGAGGAGTCGACTCCAGTGATTTTCGGTTCGGTCGAGCCGTCGTCAGTTAATGACCTTCCCGGCCCAGCCCTGATTCCGTTACCCGCTTTGCGCGCGGCGATGGCCTCCGTTGTAACCGCGATCGAAGCAATCGAGCGGGCGGTGAGCATCGAGCCCAAGGCGCTAAATCTTCAATTCGCGATAGGCACGGAGAGACTTGATCTACGGGTGGAATTACGGAATGGCAGCGTGCACACCACGTTTCGCACCAACTCGACCGAGTTGCGCAGCGCACTGGCGTTGGAATGGCAGGCGGTTATTCCGAGCGGTGTTGGTCGCGAGGTTGCCATGGCCCCGCCGGTTTTCATCGATTCCCTGAGCAGCGGAGGGCAAGCCGGCTTTGGTTCGCTGCACCAAGGAAGTTCGCATCACCGCGATCACCCGGCATCCGCGCCTACCCCCAACGCCCCGTCGCGCGATCCGGCTGATTCCCGATTGATGGAATCGGCGGCTCGCCCGAGCCCCGAGCCGCAGCCTCAGTCCTTGCTCAACGCTTTTGCCTAATATCACCATGTCCATCTCATCAATCTACTCCACCTCGGGTGTCTCGCCAGCGGTCGCGCCGGTCGTCCCATCCGGCAAGACACTCGGTTCGGCCGATTTTATGAAACTGCTCGCGGTTCAGTTTCAGAGCCAGGATCCGATGAAACCGATGGAGGACACCGCATTTATCGCGCAGCTGGCCCAGTTCACCTCATTGCAGCAGGCCCAGTCACTCACGGGTGAAATGGCCAAGCTGAGCAAGAGTCAGGAGCTGATCGCGGCGAATAGTTTCCTCGGCCAGCAGGTAACGGTGAGTGAAGGCAAGGCCGGGACCATCAGTGGCCTCGTCAGTGGCGTGCAGGTCAGCAGTACCGGGCCGGAAATCGTCGTGAACGGGAAAAACTATCCCATCTCCTCCGTACTGTACGTGCAGCCGGGTATAATTTCAGCCTCCTCAATTCCGTCGGCCGGCGCCGGCACCGTCTAATCCTCAACCCCTAAATATCTCATGTCTCTCATCGGCACACTCGGCAGTGGCGTTAGCGCGCTGCGTACGTTCATGAAGGGTCTCGAAGTCATCGGCAACAATATCGCCAACGTCAACACCACCGGATATAAGAGCAGCAGCGCGAAATATGCTGATAGTTTCAGCAATATCATGCAGCGATCCGCGCCTTCCGCCGCAGGCGTCAGTAATTCTTCGGCCACCGTTGTTGGCACCGGGGTGAAACTCGGAGGGATCAACACAAATTTCTCGCAAGGTTCGCTTGAGTCGACCGGGCAAGGTTCCGATCTGGGTATTTCCGGAGAGGGGTATTT
>JBAXWQ010000339.1:0-2635 GCA_037128315.1 Opitutia bacterium
TAGCCCGACGGGGAGCGGCGAGGTTGCATGGGAGAAATCACCCGCGCGGGGTGATGGTGAAATTATAGGTGTTCGTCACCCGCTTGGCCTGGTTGCCATGGAGGATCTTGGCCTTGGTGATGATGCTTTTGTTCTGATAATTGTAGAAGGTGTAGCCGTTGGATAGGCCGCTCAGGTTGTTCAGCAGGATAGGAAACTCGGTGGCCTGAGAGTAGGCGGTGGTCGCCGGGGGGAGCAGGGATTCAAAGGTCACCGTGCTGGAGAGGGTGGCGGGGAACGTGGCGCCCCATGACGTGCTCCAGGTGGCGCCGGCCCCCTTGTAGGTGTCCGTGTCAAAGCTGTAGACGGCGTTTTCCCCGGGAAAACGCCGGTTCGGGGCGATCCAGTATCCCACCATCCGGCTGACCACACCGCTGGTGATCGTGGGATTATTCGACGCATTCCCGTCGTAGAGCAGGGTGTTGAAATACGGATCAGTGTAATAGATCAGCACCATGAAGTCGCCGGATGAACCATTTTGCTGGCGGTCGAAAAAATTGATGGCGCTGTTGCCGTCGGCATCGCGGGTTTCCGCCACGCCGTCCCAGCGATTTTGCGCCGCGAAGGCCTGATAGATCACGAACGTATTCGATTCCCGGGCATACTCGACCATCTGGTTCGTGACCTTGCGAATATCGCCGTTGATGAGCAGCTTCTGCTCGGCCACATACTGGCTTTTCAGGTTGAAGATGAAGAACGGGAGGACGCCGGCCATGACGAGACCAAAGATGGTCGCCACGATCATGATTTCCGGGAGAGTGAAGGCGCGGCGGGACTGGTTATGCGGGTTCATGGGCATTTCAGTAGGTGGGGACGGAGGAACGAACGGACCGCAGCGACCCGTTGACGACGCGCAGCACGCCGAAATTGTAGGTCACCTGATAGAAAAGGACGACCTCGACGCCGGAAGCCAGGCCCGAGGTGGCGGTTTCCAGGCTGGTCAACACCGGGCGGAAGCGGAATTGCATCGGCTGAATGGGAGAGCCGCTCGCGGTTTGATCCAAAAACACCGTCTCTGCCGCCCAGACGCCATTCCCGAAGAATGTGCCCGACAAGGGCTGGACCTGGGTGCCCGCTGAATTATCAATCGGCAGGGTAACTGCACTGCTCGAATCCTGCGCCACGGAGCTGAGGGTGGTGTAATCCAGGTGCCGGATCTGCTCCATGTAACCCTGGGCCAGGGTCAGGGCGGTGTTTTGGTAGACCGACTGCTCGGACATCGAGCGGGTCTGGAACGTGACGCTGATGACACTGACGGACAGCATCGCGAGCAGACCGAGGGCCACCATCATTTCGACCAAGGTCATGCCGCGTGTCCGGTGCCGCGCCGATGCGGGCGCTTTCGTTGGGGAACCGGCCGGCCGCTGGTGGCGGATATTTCCGCAGGGAACTGGGCTCGTACTTCTATGGGGAGCATGCATGGCGCATGCACTATACCCCGTACGCTCCTAGCCGTAATGGTCCTAAGCCTCTGACATTCGCCTCTGCTGACAGTGAAGGCGAAAGCCTCTAGGGCCGGTTAAGGCCCGGGGAGTTATTATTTTTTTCCGCCTCGACGAACAATGCAGCCGCCTGGGTGCGGCGCGTGATATCCAGCTTGGTGAAAATGGTGGCGAGGTAGTTCTTCACCGTTTTCTCGGTCAACGCCAGGCGGTCGCCGATTTCCTTGTTGGTCAGGCCGGTGGCCACCAACGTGACGACCCGGTGCTCCTGATGGGACAGGAGGCGCAATTTATCGGCCGCGGTTAGCGCCGCGCTGTGCTTGACCAGATTCAACACCTGCCCGGCCAGGGTGACATCAAGCACGGGCTGACCCAGCGCGACTTTTTGCAACGCGGCCGACAGCGTTGCGCCATCATTGTCCTTGAGCAGATAGCCCTGGGCTCCGGCGGTCATCGCCTCCTGCACATGGCGCTCATTGTTGCTGGAAGTGAGGATGAGCACTTTCGTCTGCGGCCGCACCTTGAGCAATTCCCGGCAGGCCTGCAGGCCGGATTTGTCCGGCAGATTCAGGTCGAGCAAGACCACCTCCGGCTTGTGGTGGGCGACGGCGGCCACGCCCTCGGCGGCCGTGCCGGCCTCGGCGACGATGGCGATGGCGGGGTAGTCCTCCAGCGCACTGCGCAGGCCCAGCCGGATGATCGGGCTGTCGTCCACGATCAGCACGCGGATGACTTTGGGCGCGGCGGCAAGGCTCATGCGGGGGAAGCAACGGGCAGGGTCAGCAATACGCGAGTCCCTTTTCCAGGCTGGGAGTCGACGTGCAGGCTGCCGCCGAGGGCGGCGGCTCGTGCCTGCATGTTGGCCAGGCCGTGTCCCTGGCCAGAGCGGGGCGAGTCGGTCAGGAAGCCGGCCCCATCATCCTGCACCGCGAAAAGCAGCTGCTGATCACTGCGCGCCGCCATGAGGGTGATGTGGCGGGCGCTGCCGTGCCGCAGGCTGTTGCTCACGGCTTCGCGGAGGATATTCATGATGTCCGCGATATGCGCCGCCGCGATCAGGGCCACGGCATCCTCCTCGAGCCGCTGCTCAATGCGCACCCCCTCTTGGCCGGAAAATGACTCAAGCATCAGCGCCATGGCCTCGGCAAAGGAAC
>JBAXWQ010000034.1:0-18356 GCA_037128315.1 Opitutia bacterium
CGGCACCAACCTCGAGGTTGTCTATTACGACCAGCTCCGCGCACAGATCGACGACAACAAGACCGTCGCCGACAACATCGCGAACGGCAACACGCACATCACCATCGACGGCCGCACGCGGCACGTCATCAGCTACCTGCAGGATTTCCTCTTCGCGCCCGACCGCGCCCGGACCCCGGCGCGGGTCCTCTCCGGCGGCGAGCGCAACCGCCTGCTCCTGGCGCGGCTCTTCACCAAGCCGGCCAACGTCCTGGTGCTCGACGAGCCGACCAACGACCTCGATGTCGAGACGCTCGACCTGCTCGAGGATCTGCTCGTGGAGTTCCCCGGCACCGTGTTGATCGTGAGCCATGATCGCGAATTTCTCGACGAGGTCGTCACCAGCTCGTTCGTCTTCGAGGGCAACGGCGTCATCGGCGACTACGTGGGCGGTTACACCGACTGGCAGAATGACAAGGCGAAGCAGGCGGCGGCGCTGAAAGGTGGAGCGCGTAATGTAGCCGGCCTCGCTGAGGCCGGTCCGGGGTCGGCGACCCCGGCTGCAAAAAAATCAGGCGCGAAGCCGAAAAAACTCTCCGGCAAGGAGCAGAAAGAGCTCGATACCCTGCCCGCCAAGATCGAGGCGATGGAGCAGGAGCAGGCCCAGCTGACGGCAAAATTGGCCGATCCGGCCTTCTACAAGAAAGAGCCCCAGAAATTCACCGAGGCGACGACGAAGCTCGCGGCCCTGGAGAAGGAGCACGCCGCCGCGCTCGCGCGCTGGGAAGAGCTCGAGGCGGCCAGCGGTAAATCGTAGGTCGGGCTTCACGCCCGACGACTGTAGCGGCGGTCTATGACCGCCGGATTGGACGCGGGGAAACGGCGGTCACAGACCGCCGCTACAGTGAAGATTGATGAGGGAGCATCTGCCGGGTAGGGTGCGGCCGCTGGGCGCGCCGTTGGCCATACGCGGCGGGCCCAGCGGTCCCGCCCT
Organism: Opitutia bacterium; assembly: GCA_037128315.1. Taxonomy (GTDB): domain Bacteria; phylum Verrucomicrobiota; class Verrucomicrobiia; order Opitutales; family Opitutaceae; genus Lacunisphaera. The sequence continues at coordinate 974 of JBAXWQ010000034.1, forward strand.
ACCCGAAGACCAGTCGCAATTGGTATTATCCCTTCTTGCCCAGCGCCGCCGCGATCTCCGGCTCGGCGCCGAGGGTGCCGGTCAGTTTTTTCAGATAGTCGGGCGCGCGTGCGGCCCGGACGGTCTCGATGGCCTGGGCCAGCCGGTGCCTGATCTCCAGGCGCTCGGCCACATCCGCGTAGTTGGCGCGCGTCAGGAATTTTTCCAGATAGCGGGCCTGGCGGTCCGCCGTGTGGGCGTCGATCGTGCGCTGGGCCTCGAGGCGGGCCCGGTACCAGTCGCTCGCCAGCAGCGACTCGCGGGTGAAGAGCGCGCGGAACAGCGGGTCGTCGGCGCCCCGGCCTTCCCATGAGCCGTCGCGCATGACGTGCAGCAGCGCGCGCAGCGGCGGGCAGGCGGTGGCCACCGAGCCGTCCGAAAAATAATGCAGCGCGGCCTTGCGCATGGCGCCGACAATGTTGTCCACGCCGTCGGCGAAGATGGCGGGGTCCTGCTTTTCGGGCTGGAGAAACTCCTCGTCGAACACGCTGCTCGGGTTGCCCAGTACGCGGCCGCAGTAGGTGGTGACGAAGCGCGGGGTGATGCGCCAGCCGAGCCGGCTGGCGAGCACGCGCTTGCCGTCGTGGTCAAAATCCATGCAGCGCTCGAGATGGCCGCCGGCGATCAGCGCCGCCGGCTCGCGCTCGGCCGGGGTCATGCGGCACCACAGCTCGGGGACGAGCAGGCTGATGTCGTGGTCCACCCGGTGGTGCGGGCCGACCCAGCCGGCGGCGGTCGAGAAGACGGGCAGGCCGGTCAGAATGAATGAGGTCAGCGCGGCGTTGAGGTCGTAGATGGGCGGCAGGGCGTTGAACGGCCCCTTGGTCAGCGCCCCTTCCGAGCCGGCCCCGGTGGTCGAGGGGGATTTGCCGGTGAGGCTGGCGATGAGGTCCATGAAGGCCTCGGGCACCTCCTGGTAATGGATCGGGCCGAAGACGCACAGCGGGCGGATGCCGGTTTCCGGCGGATTGAGCCGGCGGCCCATCAGCACGGAGCCGACGGGGAAGGGCGCGGGTGATTCGGCGCCCAGGCGACGATACAGGCGCGCCCCGGTCTGGGCCAGGTAGGTGGCCCGCGGCTCCTCGAGGTCGGGCCGGTTCTGGAGATAGCGGGGATTTTTGGAAGGTTTGCCGTCGACCAGCCGGGGAAAGGCGGGCGAGACCATGAAGTCCGGGCTGCGTGCGGCGGTGAATTCCCGGAAGGTGGTCTGCATCAGCTCCGTGAACGACTCGAAGCCCAGGGCGTCTTCCACGACGGTCCGGGCGGTCGCGCGCGTGAGGGGCTCATAGTTGGAGAAAAAATGCCCGCCGCGGCTGAAGTCGCGCTCCGTGCGCTTGTCGTAGCCGCGCACCACGGCGTCGTCCGGCCGCTGGAAGAGCCGGAGCTCGCAGTTGTGGACGAACTTGAGGGAGGGCTGCGTCACCCACGCCGGGAGACCCGGGACCTGGTCGCGCGGCGCGACCGTCGAGGCCGTGATGTCGTCCTCCACCTGGATCTTCTCCGCGGGAAAGAAATCGGAACGCAGCGTGAATGTGCGCCAGCCGCCCTCGCGCGTGTAGCCGACCCGCAGGTAGTGGGTGAGCAGCCGGTCGGCGTTGTACTTCAGCTCGTTGCCCGGCCGGGCGTTGATGGTGTCGACGCTGAAGTGCTGGCGCCAGTCCTGCCCCCATTCCGGCTTGTAGAGCCGTTTCAGGTGCAGCACCAGGTCGCGGATGGAGCGCGGGATGGAGGCCAGCCAGCTGTTGTACTCGTCGGTGTAGTCCGGGCTGCGGCTGAGCAGCTTGATGACGGAGCCGAGTGAGCGCTCCGGGCTGAGAATGTGGCGGGCCCGCACCACGTTGCTCAGCGGATTGCGGAATCGCTTGGTGTGGTCGCGCAGCAGGATCGCCTCGACGGCATCGAGGTCGTGGGTGAGTTCGCTCACGAACACCGGGCCGGTGAACATGGCGTCGGAGATAGGCTTGGAGATCTCGGACTTGCCGCCGCCGGAAACGGTGCACGGCTTGTGGCAGAGCAGGCCCTCGGCGGCGGTGCCGCGCAGCAGCCAGCGCCGGCTGGCCTCGGGCTTGACCATCTCGACCTTGTAGCCGGAGGGCAGCACATAGGTGAAGCCGGGCAGCAGCTTGATTCCCTGGGCCGCGCCGGTGCCGTCGCGCCAGGTAATTTTTTGCGTCCGCAGGGTGAAACGCGCATCGGCGGGCACATACTGGATCGTGGGAAACACCCGGTCGCGCGCCCAGCCGCCGGGCTGGAGCTCGGCGCGCTCACCCAGCAGGGCCACGGCCTCGGTGAAGGTGTGGGTCACGTTGGGCAGGTTGCGGCCGAGCTGGAAGTCCTCGCCCTCGTCATAGCTGGGGAAGACGATTGCGCCGCCCGCGTGCTCCTCCTCCGCGCCGCCGAGCAGATTCGCGGCGAAGCTGAGCTGGGTCTTCACCTCTTTTTTGCAGTAGCCGAAATAATTGTCGGAGATGAAGGTGAGGATCACACCGGCCGCGGTGCGCGCCGTGAGCTTGAAGGCGCCGCCGTCGTTGTAGAGTTCGTCGGGGGCCTGCCAGTACATGCCGTCGCGGCGCTGGCGCTCGGTGGCGTCGGCGAACGCCGGCAGGCCAAGCTCCCGCTTGGTCACCGTGTTGAGGTGCGGGGCGAGGATGATGCAGCCGGTGTGGCCGGTCCAGTGGGCGGGATCGAGGCCGGCGTCGTTCTCCGGCAGGTGCGGATCGCCGGCGTTGCCGAAGATGCTCTCCACGAAATCGAGATTGGCCACCAGGGCGCCGGGCACGAAGAAGCGCGTCTCCATGGCGCGCATCGGGCTGAAGCCGGGCACCTCGGGCACCACGACGGGGCGGAGATGCAGCGACACAAAGCACTCGGCGGGCCGGGCGGCGGCGGCGGTGAAAGGCAGCCGCATCAGCTCCGGCGGCGGATTCAGGGCCCGGGCGAGCAAGCGGCCGAAGACGGCGGCCGGCACGGCCTTCTTGTCATCCGGGATCGGCAGGCCGCCCTCGGCGACGTGGAAGATGCCCGAGGTCGTCCGGCGGTCGCTGCGCGGGTTGTGCAGCACGCCCTGGCGGACGCGGAGCGAGGCGAGGATGCTGCTGTGGTGCTCGTCGCGGCCCGGGGGCAGGGACAAGGCGCGGGCCAGGCCCGGCCGGTCGAGGACCAGTGTCGTGGCTGGCACGCGCGGCACGGCCTCGGTGCCATCAAGATAATCGTAGAGGAAATTCTGGATCCGCTGGTCAACCGGGCAGAGATGGCTGGCGAGCACGCGGTCCTTCTCCCGGCTCAGGATCAGGAAATGATCGACAAAATTCGAGAGGCCCTCGTCCGCGGGCAGGTCCACCCCGGGCTGGCCGATCTCGTGCAGCTTCAGGTTGAGGTAGGCCAGCAATTGGGGATCCGCGGGATCGGGCAACGCAGGCAGGGTTTGGAGACGGGCAGGCATGTGGCGGGAAAGGTGAAACAGGCTAGGGCGCGGACGGTGCCAAGGGCAACGTGTAAGCCGATTTCAGACCATCGGCGCTGGATATTATGTCACAGATTGAACCGGTCGCCGGGCCCCGGAGCCCGCGCCGTCATCCGCCGGGGCGGTCAATCGTGGCGGCCGGATGGTGGCTCCCCGTCCCGGCCGGCGACCCGCGCGGAGTCATCTTGAAAGCGTCAATTGTTCGCTCGAACACCTCCTCCGGGCTCCCCACGGCAGATACCGCGACCAGCAGTTTGCGTTGCCGGTAATAGTTGAGCAGGGGCTGCGAATTTCTGAGATGGTGGCCCGAGATCAGCCGGATGGTGTCAATGCGGTCCGTGGTCAGCTGCACCAGGGGCGTCAGGCAATCGTCGCACACATCCGTCGCGTGGGGCGGCCGGTTTTTGACGTGATAAAATCGATGGCAGGTGGGGCAAATCCGGCGGCCCAGCAGCCGGGGGATGATCAGGGAGGGGGGCAGTTCGTAAAGGATGACGGCGTCGAGCGCGAGCTCGCGGGACTCCAGCAGCAGATCGAGCAGCTTGGCCTGTTGCACGGTGCGCGGAAAACCATCGAGGATAAATCCGCCGCTGCAGGTCAGGCAGCGAAGGCGTTCATTGATCAGCTCGAGCAGCGTGTCGTCGGGCACGGAGTCGCCGCGCCGGGTGTAGTCGAGCGCCGTGCGGATGGCGGAGCCGCCGCCGCTGGGGCACTCCGCCTGCGCGTGGCGGAAAATAGCCCCGGTGGACAGGTAGCACGCGCCGAAGGCGGCATCGAGCAATCCGGCCTGGGTGCCCTTGCCGATGCCCGGCGGGCCCAGCAGGACGATGCGGCGGGGCTGGACGGGTCGCGCCGGCGGGGTGTGGCAGGTCGCCTCTCCTCCCTGCAACCATGCGCTGCGGTCATGGGGCGTGTTCATGGGGTGGGGTACTGTGCCGCCAGTATGCGCCTGCCGCCCTCCGCCGGCTAGGCTCCTCTTGTCATTAGCTCCTCATGCCTTGCTGTCCCCGAGGGGGGTGTGGGGGTGGGTTCCGGCGAAAGTCTGGCGATGATCGCCGGCCTAGGGCGGTTGAGGGCAACCGCCCCGGCCAAGCACCAAGGCTCACCGAATGAGGCGATCAGGCATCGTAAAAGGCGCGCAGCTCGCCGTCCGTGTGGCGCAGGCGCAGCGCCAGGGCGCGCGCCAGCCGGGCAAAAACCTTCACCCCGACCAGGGGTTGCGCCCGTGAGGCCTCGTCAAAGCGGCTCCGGGAAAGGACAAATAGATCCACCGCGGTCGTGGCGACGGCGTTGGCGGACCGCTTGCCGCGGTCCAGAAAGGCCACTTCGCCAAAAAAATTGCCGCGGCCGAACGAAGCAAGGTTGTGATACGCCCCCCCGCCAAGGGGCAGGGTGATCCGGACCACGCCCCGCCGGATGAGGAAAAGTTCGTCCGCCGGGTCGCCGCCCCGGAAAATTTCCTCGCCGGCGGCGTAGGACCGGGCCTCGGTGCACGCTGCGAGGGCGGCCAGGGTTTGGTCCGCGGTGAATTCCCGGCAGAGGTCAAATTCCACCAGCTCCAGCGGGGTTTCCCCGTAGGGATGGGCCGACCCCAAATCCGCGAGGATCTGGTCCTCCGCCCACTGCAGGGCATCGTCCAGGGTCTCGAATTTTCGCGCCCCGGTGTTGGCCTGCAGCACGCCGACCTGCGCGAAGTAATCCTGCAGGTCGCGCCGCGCCGGCAGCCGGCTGAACAGCAGCGCGCCGCTCCGTTCCGCCAGCGTCGTCTCGAATTGCTTGAACAGGTGCGCGGCGGTGTAGTCCATCGACTGCACGCGCCGCAGGTCGAGGATGAGATAGCGGCAATGCTTCAGGTCCGGCTCGAGCTCGGTGCGCAGCTGGTCGGTGGTGCCGAAGAACAGGCTGCCCTGGAGCTCGCACACGATGATTTGCCCGCCGTGCTGCTCCAGCAGCGCCTGCTGGGCCGGCAGCCGGTGCTGGGTGGAGGAAACGCGGTTGCCGGCGACCTTGCGCCGGATGACCGAGCCGCGGATCTGCTCCCGGATGAACAGCAGCATGGCCAGGCCCACGCCGGCGCCGGCGGCGGCGATCAGGTTCGCGGCCACCGCCACGATCACGACCGTGGCGATCACGGCAAAGTCCAGCATGGTGGATTTTTGCCGCAGCAGATGGAAGCTGTGCCAGTCAAACATGCGGACCGCGACCACGAGCAGGATGCCGGCGAGCGCCGCCACCGGCACCCACGCGATCCAGGTGCCCAGCACCAGCGCGGCCAGGAGCACAAAGGCGCCCTCAAGCAGGCCGGCCAGCCGCGTGCGGCCGCCGCTTTCCACGCTGACGAGGGTGGCCCCCATCGTGCCGGCGCCGGGCATGCCGCCGACCAGCGCGGAGACGAGGTTGCCGGCCCCCTGGCCCAGCAGCGTGCGGTTGGAGTCGTGGCGGCTGCGCGTCAGGGAATCGACCACCACGCAGGTCTTCAGGGTGTCGACGGAGAGCAGCACCGACAGCGTGATCGCCGGCACGGCGAGCAGGGGCAGGTCGGCGAGATGCAGGCTGGCCAGCGCCGGGACGACCTGGGTCAGGCCGGCGAACACCCCGCTGTCGCCACTGCCGACCGGGCCGATGATCAGCGGATTATGGGCCAGTTGCAGCAGCCCGGGCCGGAACCAGGCGACGCCGAAATAGGCGAGCACCCCGGCGCCCAGCCCCATGATCGTGGCGGGGACCAGGCGGGTGAGCTTGGGGCCGAGGAGTACGCCGCCGATGGTCACCACGCCCACGATGAGCGCCGGACCCTGCCACAGACCGGGCGAGCGGACCTGCGCCGCGGCGACGCCGAGAAATTTCGGCAGCTGGCTGAGAAAAATCAACACACCCACGCCGCTCAGGTAGCCTGAGACCACCGGATAGGGGATGTATTTGATCAGCTTCCCGCCTCCGGCCAGGCCGTAGAGAACCTGGAGGCCGCCGGACATCAGGGCCAGTAGCAGAAGCAGGGCGACAATGCGCTCGGGTGGCACCGGGCCGCCGGAGCTGGCGAGGAGCCCGCCCGCCAGTGAGGCCAAAATGGCCCCCGCCGGCGCACAGGGGGCCGAGATCAAACGCGGGGCCCCGCCGAGGGCGGTCGCCACCAAGCCGAGGACGATGGCCCCCACAATGCCGGTGCGCACGCCGTGTCCCACGTATTCCGGTCCGAGCAGGGTGTAGACCGCGACCCCGTAGGCAATGGATGAAGGCAGCGCGACCAGCATGGCCGCGAAGCCGCCCCAGATTTCACCGGCGAGACCGGGACGCGAATCGGGGGCGGTGGGGGTGGTGCTCAAAGGGGTCTGTGCGGCAGACGAATCCTGATGGCCGATGATCGTCGTGTATGAGCCTGTTTACAGGCGATTCAAGATGTTGTCCGGAGCGTTAGCTAAGCATCGCCTGTAAACAGGCTCCTACAAGTCGAAATAAATTCGCGCGCGCCGCTAAGTCCACGAACTCAGAGTTCGGCCTCCAACTGCCGCACCAGGGTTTTCAGGATCTGCACCCGGGCGAACTTCTTGTCGTTGCCGGCCACCAGGGTCCACGGGGCAAATTCCGTGCTGGTCCGGGCCACCATGTCATCGACCGCGAGCGCATAGGCGGGCCATTTCTCGCGGTTGCGCCAGTCTTCGTCCGTGATCTTGTATTGCTTGTAGTCGATGTGCTGCCGCTCCTTGAACCGCCGGAGTTGTTCCGCCGGGCTGATCTGGACCCAGAATTTGCTCATGATGATGCCGTGCGCGGTCATCTGCTCCTCGAAATCGTTGATTTCCTCATAGGCCCGGCCCCAGTCGGCCGGCGGGGCGAAGCCCTCGACCCGCTCAACCAACACCCGGCCGTACCACGAGCGATCGAAGATCGTGGAGGCGCCGGCGCGCGGCAGGTGCCGCCAGAAACGCCAGAGATAATGCTGCACTCGCTCCTCATCGGTCGGGGCGGCAATGCCGACCACCCGGTAGAGTCGCGGGTCCATCGCCTGGGTGACGCGACGGATGGCGCTGCCCTTGCCGGCCGCGTCCCAGCCCTCGAACACCATCACCATCGAGCGCTTTTTTTCGTGCGCGACCCAGGCCAGCTTGCTCAGCTTGGTCTGCTGGGTTTCCAGGGCCCGGGCGTACTCGGGGTCGGTCAGGCGCTGCTTCAGGTCGACCTGGGCCAGCAGGGAGTCCGTCTTGTTCCACTGCGGCAGGGCGGGCGTCAGGTGGGGCAGGGTGGTCCGGGTCGCGGGCTTGGCGGCGGTTTCCGCGAGCCGGCGCGTGAGGGCCTCCAGCAGGAGTTTGCCGACCGCGAGTTCCCGGTAGTGGCGGTCGGTGGCCTCGATCACGTGCCACGGCGCGGCCTCGGTGTGGGTGTGGCGCAGGGCGCGATCCGACACCTTGGTGAACCGCTCATAGAGCTTGAAGTGCTTCCAGTCGTCCGGGGCGAGCCGGCCGGCCGACTCCAGTTTTTTGAGGCGCTTTTTCTGTGCCGCCTTTGGCAAGTGCAGCCAGAGTTTCAGGATCAGCGCGCCGTCCGCCGCCAGCATTTTTTCAAAGGCGACGATCTGGTCGAGGGCGCGGTCAAAACGCCCGCCCTTGGTTTTACCGTAGACCCGCTGGATGATGGGCTCGGTGTACCAGGAGCCAAACAGGATGCCGATGCGGCCCCGGCCGGGCATGGCGCGCCAGAAGCGCCAGTACGGCGGGCGCTCGCGTTCCTCGTCACTGGGGTTCCAGAAGGCATGGGACGCCACGCCGCGCGGGTCGAGCCACTCGTTCAGGCGGTGCACCAGCTCGCCCTTGCCGGCCCCGTCGGCGCCCGAAACAATGATGATGACGGGGAATTTCCGGGTGCGCAGATCGAAATGGGCGCTGAGCAGCCGCGCCCGCAGCTTTGGCAGGGCGGCGTCATAACTTTTTTGTGTCAGGGTGTGGCCCAGTTCAGCGGCGGCGAGCATCGGTCCTCCTGTTTTTTAGGTTGCGGGGGGCGTCAGGGCGGACGCGGAAACATAGGGTCGGAGCACGGCCAGGCTGCGCGCGCTGATCTCAGCGAGCGGTCCCTCACCGTTGATTTCATGCAGCAGCCCAGCCTCCCGGTAATAGGCGATGAGCGGCTCGGTCTGCCCATGGAAGGTGACCAGGCGCGCCCGGACCGTGGCGGGATTGTCATCGGCCCGCTGGTAGAGTTCGCCGCCGCAGGAGTCGCAGACGCCGGCCTGATGCGGGGGCTTGAACTGCAGATGGTAGGGGGCCTGGCAGGCCCGGCAGATCATGCGGCCCGACAGGCGTCCGATCAGCGCCTCGTCGGACACCTTGATATATAGAACGGCGGCGATCCGGCGCTGCAGCCGGTTCATCATGTCGGTCAGCGCCCCGGCCTGGGGCAGGGTCCGCGGAAAGCCGTCGAGGATGAAGCCGTCGTGGGTGTCCGGCTGCGCCAGGCGCGCCTCGACCATCGCCTCCGTCACATCGTCGGGCACCAACTCGCCGCGGTTCATGTACGTCTGGGCGAGCTGGCCGAGCTTGGTGGCCTGCCGGAGGTTTTCCCGGAACAGATCCCCGGTGGCGATATGCGGCAGCCCGAGCTCTGCGCACAGGCGCTCGGCCTGCGTGCCCTTGCCGGAGCCGGGTCCGCCCAGCAGCACCACGTCGGGACTGGTGCGGGCCAGTTGCGCGGCGGACAACGCGGCCTGCTCCACCGCGACAATCTCCGCGGTTTCCTCGCGGGAGGCAAAGGTGGCGCAGCCCAGTTCCACGGACGAGACAAAGTCCAGCAGCCGGGTATCGACCTCGTCGAGGGAGCCTTCCCCGCTGATCAGGGCGAGGCGACCGGCGGCGGCATAATGTTCCAGCACCGGCCCGGTCATGCGGTGAAACACCCGCAGACGCGCCCGCACCAGTTCGGTGGAATCATCGGGGCGATGGTAAAGCTCTCCGCCGCAGTCATCGCACCGGCCCTCGCGCTGGGGCGGGTGCAGCGAGCGGTGATAGGGTGTCTGGCAGGTGCGGCAGATCACGCGGCCGGCGAGGCGGTCGATAATGACGGCATCCGGCACACGCAGATAGATCACCGCTTTGAGCGGGTGATGCAGGGTGGTGAGAAGGCCGTCGAGAAAACGCGCCTGATAGGCGGTGCGGGGGAAGCCGTCAAACAAGGCGCCCACGTCGGCGGGGCGCTGGCGACACCACTCCTCGATGATGGCGTCCACCACCTCGTCGGGCACGAGTTCCCCGTGCTCCATGTATTTGCGGGCGAGCAGGCCGAGGGCGCTGCCGGTCTGCAGGTGTTGGCGGAACAAATCGCCGGTGGCGACATGGTGCAGGGCAAAACGGGAACACAGACTCGCGGCGTGGGTGCCTTTGCCAACGCCCGAGGGTCCGATGAGGGCAATATTCATGGGGAATCCGTCCAGACTACGGTGCGTACTATGCCCCTCCGCCCGGAGCGGGTCACGGCGTACCTTGCTAAAAGCCGCGCATCCCTTGTGGGGCGGCGGGAAGAAAAATGGCCGGGTCCAGCGCGAGCCCTCCGCCGGCCGGCTGGGATCATCCCTGTTATACCAATCGCCTTAAGCTTTTACCCGAACCGAAGGTAGGGCGCGGACTCCGCTCCGCGCCGGGCCCGCGCCACGGTCGACGGCGGGCAGCGGAATGCCCGCCCTACCTACACTGTAGCGTGATGATGTAATTTCAAAGGGCGCTTGTCCCCGTTACAATTGGGCGGCGCGTTTCGCCGATTTGTCTCGGGGCTGGACTGTTTCCGCCCTCGGGCCTAGTGGTTTTTATCCGCAGCCCAGCCGCCGGCCCGGTCTGCCCCCAACTTCACCCGCTCCTCCCATGACATTGATTCTATTCTTCACGGTGCTCGCAATCGTCGCCCTTGGCGCCTCGTTTGTTGTCGACCTGCCCGCCGCCGGCCGCGGCGCCTTGGTCGTCCTGGCCCTCTCCTTGTTCGGGTTTGGCCTCGTGGTGGGCTCATCAGTGGTGATCGATGAGAACGAGGTGGGCATCGTCCACCGGCAGTTCTTCGGCAAGCCGCTCCCCACCGGCCAGATCATCGCGCGCGACGGCGAAATGGGCCCGCAGGCCGAGATCCTCGGTCCCGGCTGGCACTTCGGCTACTATCCCTTCACGTTCCAAGTCCGCATTGACCGCGTCATCTCCGTGCCGTCCGGTCAGGTCGGCTTTGTGACGGCGCGCGACGGCCAGCCGCTGCCCGAGAATGAAATGTTCGCGCCAGCGTGGGCCAGCGCGCAGGACATGCTCAACCCGACCACCTTCCTCGCTAAAGGTGGTCGCCGCGGCCCGCAAACCACCATCCTCACGCCGGGCACCTACCGCTATAACACCGCCCTGCATGAGGTCACCGCCATCCCGGCGCTCCAGGTGGAGGCCGGCACGGTGGCGGTCATCAAGAGCAACTCCGGCCTGCGCTGGACTTCCGCCGACGGCAAGGGTGACCTGGTGAATGGCGTGCCCTTGGTCCCGCGCGACCACATCGGTGTGTGGGCCGAGCCGCTCACGCCCGGCGGCTACTACCTGAATTCCCGTGCCTACGTGCCCACCATCGTCAAGACCACGCAGCGCACCTACACCTATCAGGCAGCCAATACCAGCAGTCCCCGGCCGGCCGCCCCGGTGGCCTCCGCCGCCCCCTCGCGCATGGCGAAGGCCGCGCCTTCCGCCGCTGTCGCCACGGGCGGCAATAACGACTGGTCCGTCTCCGTCCGCTCGAAGGACGGCTTCTCCTTCCCGGTCGATGTCCGCGTGGCCTGCGCCGTCGAGGCGAAGAATGCGCCGTATCTCGTCGCGCTGCTCGGCAATCCCGACGCCGTCGTGCAGGACGAGCAGGAGGACGAGAAACTCGAGGTGCTGGAGGCCCGCGTGATTCTGCCCGCCGTCCGCGCCATCTTCCGCAACGTGGCCGAGACGATGAACGCCCTGGAGTTCGTCAACCGCCGCAGCGAGATCGAGGCTCTCGCGACCCAGCGTATCACGGCTGAACTCGCCCGCTATCGCGTGAGCTGCGACGGGGTCTACGTGGGCAACATCCACCTGGACGCCAATCCCGCCGGCCAGCAACTGCTCGCCACGCAGACCGACCGCGAGGTCGCGGTGAACCAGCAGAAACTCTACGACCAGCAGAAGCAGGCCGAGGTCTCCCGCGCCCAGTTTGTTCGCGCCCAAGAGGAGGCCGAGCAACAACGCCAGCTCGCCGCCGCCGAATACAAGGTGAAGGTCGAGGGCGAGAACGCCAAATCCCAGGTCGCCCGGGCCAAGGGCGAGGCGGAATCGCAGGTCATCATCGGCGAGGGCCGCGCCAAGGCCTACCGCCTGCTGGTTGACACGCTCGGGCGCGACCAGGTTGCGCAACTGGAGGTGCTCAAGCTCGTCGTCGAGGGCAAGGTCCAGATCACCCCGCAGGTGATGGTGTCGGGCGCCAACGGTGCCGGCATGATGGATGCGCTCGCCGGCACCATTCTGCGCCAGTCCATCCCGCCGGCTCCCGCTCCCGCCAAATAGCCTCACCCTTCAACCACCTGAGAATACCACCATGCGCCTGCTCCTATTTGTTTCCGCCTTCGGCATCCTCATCAGTCTCGCTGTGCTGATCATGGTCATCATGAAGGCCAAGAAGGATTCGACTCCGCCGAAAATGAAGTCGTCGAAGGGCGATTGAGCGGGGAGGGGACACTCGAGGCGGAGCGAAGGCCTCGTTTGGGACAGGATTGACGGGATTATCTGGATTATTTTATCCGGATTTTGAAATCCAGTTAATCCTGTCAGAGTTATCACCTGTCCTCCTTCGGAATTGCCTCGGGGACAGGGAACGGCACCTTGGGGGACATATTCCTGGGGAATTATGATCTCAGTCCGTAGAACCATCTGGATTTATTGCGCCGTCCTCGCGCTGCCGCTCGCGGCCTTTGCGGTGGACGCCCGTCTGGCGGGCTACTGGGTCTCGGCGCCCGACGAGACCGAGCCGGCGGTGTTCACCGTCAGTGTTCTGGGCAAGTGGATGATCGTGTCCCAGCACTGGGCGAACGGCCCGGCCGACGTGAAGGTCCGCTACCTGGCCGTGAGCGCCGGCGACGGCGGCACGCTCAACGCGGACGACAAGCTCGACAAACTGCCCGACGCCCCGCGCACGATCCGCTACGAGCTGCAGAACGGCGAGTTGCTCCTGTCCTTTCCCGGCACCGCGCATGCGGGCCGTTATCGGCTGCTGAAGTCGACTCCGCCGTCGGCCGCCCCCAGCCGCCCGTCCGGCCTGGTCGATATGACCAAGACCCCGGCATCCCCGGTGCCGGCCGAGTCCCCGGCCCGACAGGCCTTCAACGTGCTGGGCAGCTGGACCACCGAGCCGGGGGTGGAACGGCAGCTCTCCCTGTTCCTCGCCCGGTCGCGCACGGCGGATCTGAAGATCAACCAGCAATGGACCAAGGGCAGCGACAACCCGCTCGTCTCCAAGAACAGCGATTACGCCGTCGCCTTCGCGAATGGTCGCGGGACGTTCACGCAGGTGAAGCCCGATTACGAGGGCTCGGCGATCCCCCCGGTCCTGAATTTCACCATCGAGGGCGAAAGGCTGATCGTCACCGTGGACGCCGGCGCTTACGCCGGGCAATACCGCCTGACCCGGCGGGACCCGCATCCCAAAGAGGCCCCTGCGCCGCGGCAGAATTGAGGCACCGGGATGACGGCCTAAAAAGCTCGGCTCGTGGCCTGCGATTTGCAGGATGGCCGGCATGAAATATTTTCACTTGGGCGGGTTCCTGCTGGGCCTCGCTGCGTTTGTCCCCGGCCATGCCGGGGAGTCCATCGTCGCCATCACGCCAGAACTCAAGGGCGCCTGGGTCGTGCCCGACGCGGCCTGGGACGGCCGCACGGTGCTGCTGCTGCACGGTTTTGCCTCGGAGATGGACGAGGCCGGGGGCTTTTATAAACGCCTTGCCAATGCACTCGCGACGCACGGCATGGCCTCGCTCCGCATCAATTTTCGTGGGGAGGGGGATGCGGCCCGCACGAAGATCGAATCCACCTTTGCCACGCGCATTGCCGACACCGAGGCAGCGCAGGCGTTTGTGCTCCGGCAGCCGGGGGCGGATCCGACGCGCCTCGGCCTGCAGGGCTGGAGCCTGGGTGGCGCCACCGCCATCGAAACCGGGGCCCGGCATCCCGACTGGTTCCGCTCGATGGTCCTCTGGGCCACCCTGAGCGGCGACCAATACGCTTACATGCAGGAAGGCATTTTCCGCAACGCCCTGGCGCAGGCGGCGCGCGAGGGGATTGCCTCGATGGAGTTCAATGGCTGGAAGACCGTAACGATCCGGCATGATTTTTTTGAAAGCTTTCGCGGCATCGACCTGGACAAGTCACTGGCGAAATATCCCGGCGCCCTGCTGGCGATCCGTGGTTCAGATGACTTTTTGCCCCCGCACGAGGCGGAGTTCATGAAGATCGCGGCGGCGCGCACGCTCCCGCCGGCGCCGGGGGCGAAGATCGGACCGGCCGAAGCGGTCATCATTGCCGGCGCCGACCACTTATTTCATGTCTTCGAAGGAGAGAAAGGCCAGTCAGCCCGCGTGATTGAGCTGACCGTGGCATGGTTTGCCCGGACGCTGTGAGGGAGAGGTTGAAAGTTGAAGGTTGAGGGTTGAAAGACTGACGCCCGAGTTGGCGATGGGCACTTGCTCGCCGGGGCATCAGGTGCAAGCCTATGGATATGGACACCAACACGCCGCCCCCGGAGCAAAAGCCACCGCAGCTTTCAGCGCTGGAAGCGCGGGTGCTCGGCTGTCTCATCGAGAAGGAATTCGCCACGCCTGATCTGTATCCGCTCACCCTCAACGCGCTGGTCAATGCCTGCAACCAGCGGAGCAACCGCGATCCCCTCATGGAGGTGGCCGCCCGCGAGGTCGAGGCCGCGCTCGAGTCGTTGCGCGTGAAGCACCTTTCCTCGCTGTTTGCCGGCGCCGATGCCCGCGTGCCCAAATTCAAGCAGAAGCTGGATGCCGTGTATCCGATGTCACCCGCGGCCCGCGCCCTGCTGGGCGAACTGCTGCTGCGCGGTCCGCAGACGCTCGCCGGCCTGCGGGCCAACTCAGAACGGTTGCAGCCGATGCCGACCGGGGACGAATTTACCGGCTTGCTGGCCGAGCTGACCGAGCGGCCGGCCGGGGCGCTGGTGCGCCAGTTGCCGCGCCAGCCGGGGCAGAAAGAGGTGCGCTGGGCGCAGTTGCTGGCGGGTGAACCGGTCGTCGGGGCGACCCCGGCCGGCCCGGCGGCAGAACCGCTGAAAGTGACCCTCGCGCTGCCGCCCGAAGTGGAGCAGCGTCTGATTGCCCTGGAGCGGGAGGTGGTGCACCTGCGGGCGGAACTGGTCCGGCTGCGCGGTGAACTCGGCGGCAGCTGAGGCGGACTCCGGCCGTAGCGGGCGATTTCAACTGCTGAGCGATGGCTCAAATGCCTAGGGCGTGTCTTCAAACCCCCTTTGTCATCGCGAGGTGCGCGAAGCGCGCCGTGGCGATCCAGCCCTTAGACTCCTCGCAAAGCCGGGAGACCGTCACAACGACTGGATTGCTTCGTCACCCCGCTGCGCGGGGACTCCTCGCAATGACAGGTTTGAAGACACGCTCTGGTTTCATTTGCGGCTACATTTTGCTTTTTGCCGTGATCTCACTAGCCTGCGCCCTCTCATGAAAATCACCCTGGTCTCTGGCACCAACCGCCCCGGCAGCAACACCCGCCGGATCACCGGCGAACTGGCCGCGCTCTATATTGCGCTCGGCCAGCCGGTGGAAATCCTCGATCTGGCCGAACTGCCGGCCGAACTCTTCCTGCCGGCGGCGTATGAGACCAAGCCGCCGGCCTTCGCGCGGTTCAATGATGCCATCCTCGCCAGCGACGGCGTGCATATTGTGACGCCGGAGTACAACGGTGGGGCCCCGGGCGTGCTCAAGTACTTCATCGACATGCTGAGCCACCCGGAGGCGGTGGAAGGAAGGGCCTTTGCCTTCACCGGCCTGTCGGCTGGGGTCTGGGGCGCGCTGCGTCCGATCGAGCAACTGGCGGCGATGCTGAGCTATCGCAACGCCCACCTTTTCCCGACGCGGGTTTTCCTGCCCGGGGTCGGCAAGCTGCTTGCGGCGGATGGCAAGCTGGCCAGCGAGGATGCCCAAAAGCGTCTCCGCGCCCAGGCTGCGGGTTTTGTCGCGTTCGTGGGCCAGCTGAAAAAATAGACCGGCCCGGCCGGTTGGGCGCAGCCGCTTCGCCTACTTGCCGGCCAAGGCCTCGATTTCCGCCTGCAACCGGGCGGCCACCTGTTCAGTCGCGGCCATTGAGGCGGACTTGAAGGTCGCGCCGTTGGTGTAGCCGACGTACGGCAACCAGGCTTCCGAGCGCAGCGTGCGCCGGTCGCGCACCAAGGCAAAGAGCGGGTCATTCCGCAGTGCGGCCAGCTCGGCGGCCGGCGACAGGGACGGCAAGGTCAGCCCCAGGCCGGCGGCGAGGGTCCGCGCCATGAGCAGGTGGCCGGTGTCGTTGGGATGCACGCCATCCGGGCTGAACGTGAAGGTGGGGTCTGGCCGGCGGGCTTCACTCAAGGCGTCGGCCATGGCGCGGTGCAGGTCGATCACGGTGATGCCGGGGGCCTGACGGGAAACTTCCGCCGCGGCGAATTCCGCCAGCACCGCGTCGTAGCCGGCAAAGGGATGACTGTAGCCAAAACCCGCCGCCTCGGCGCCGACCGTGCGGGCCCGGATCGGCAATGGGTCGAAGACGGGCGGAGTGATGAGGACGAGTTGCGCGCCGCTGCCGCGGACCTTGGCGATCAGCTGGCGCAACCCGTCGTTAAAAGCCGCGAGGCGCTCCGGCGAGGACGGATGATAGATGCCGTCGTTCATGCCATAGCAGGCCAGCACGACCTGCGGCTTTACGGCCTGTAGTGCCCGGTCCAGCCGGTCCAGGGCCCAGGGGCGCGGGGCGGGATGCCCGGGCTCGGTGAGACCGGACACCGTTTCACTGGAGAGTCCGATGCTGATCAGGTCGCATTTCGTGCCGGGCGCATGGCGGTGCAGGTAATATTCCAGGAAGGTCACATAGCGGCCGTCCTGCGTGATGCTGTCGCCCAGGACGAGGACGCGCTGCCGGGTCAGGAGCCCGGCCACCGGCTTAAGCTCGGGGCGCGCCGGGGCGGTCGGGGTGGTGCAAGCCGGGAGGACCAGCAAGAGCAGGGCGGCGAGGAAAAATCGGCACATCGGCGGGGGGCAGGGAGGAATGCAGGGCAGGGGCCCGGAGAGTTGGCCACAAAAAACACCAAAAGCGCAAAAGAAATGCAGGCATACCTCATGTATCGCCTGGGTTTGAAAGTAGCGGTGGCGCTGGTTGCCATTGAAAGGGTCGGCAAGCAGGTTCGCCGAGTCATGGGTGACTGCTCTTGTGCAAAAAAAAGCCCCGGTTGCGCACCGGGGCTTCGAGGATGGAATCGGGGCCGACTATTTCTTGGCGTCCGCGATCGCGGCCTGCGCCGCGGCCAAGCGGGCGACCGGCACGCGGTAAGGCGAGCAGGACACGTAGCTGAGGCCGAGCTTGTGGCAGAACTTCACCGAGTCCGGATCGCCACCATGCTCGCCGCAGATGCCGAGCTTGATGTCGGGGCGGGTCGCGCGGCCCTTCTTGATCGCGATTTCCATCAGCTGGCCCACGCCGGTCTGATCAATGGAAGCGAAGGGGTTCTTCTTCATGATCTCGCTTTCCTGGTAGGCGCCGAGGAAGGAACCGGAGTCGTCGCGCGACATGCCGAGGCAGGTCTGCGTGAGATCGTTGGTGCCGAAGCTGAAGAACTCGGCGGTCTGCGCGATCTCGTCGGCGGTGA
>JBAXWQ010000340.1:0-2601 GCA_037128315.1 Opitutia bacterium
CCTCACGGCGCAGACGCTGGCAGGCCTCGGCCTCAACCTGAACCTCGCGCCCGTCGTGGACCTCGACGCCAATCCCGACAATCCCATCATCAAGGGCAAGCGCCGCAGCTTCTCGGCCGACCCGGAAGCGGTGGCGCGGCATGCCGCGGAGTTCGTGCGGGCGCACCGGGCGCTGGGTGTGCTCTGCTGCGCCAAGCATTTCCCGGGGCATGGCAGCGCCCGGGGCGACACGCACCTCGGCCTGGTCGACGTTACGGCGACCTGGCACGAGCGGGAGTTGGTTCCCTTCCAGCGCCTGATCGCGTCGGACCTATGCGACGTGATCATGAGCGCGCATGTCATCAACCGCCGCTTCGACGACCGTCATCCCGCGACCCTCTCGCCCGCCGTGCAGACGGACCTGCTGCGCAACAAGCTGGGCTTTCGCGGCGTAATCATCAGTGACGACATGGAGATGAAGGCAATTTCCAGCCACTACGGCCTGGAGCAGTCCGTCCTGCTCGCGGTCGAGGCGGGCATCGATGTGCTGTGCTTCGGCAACAACCTCGGCTATGACCCGGACATCGTCGGCAAGGCCGCCGCGATCCTGGCCCGGGCCGTTGCCTCCGGTCGCATTGCCGAATCCCGGATCGACGAGTCCTGCCAGCGGGTGCTGGCCTTGAAGCGCCGGGCGGGACTGCGGTGTTGACTGGGTGCCTGGCGGCGACGGGGCGCCTGAGTGAAAGTGCGATTATGCACAGTGAATCTTGGAGGGCCCGCGTCTCTGCGGGCCGTTGGGGATTTCCATGCCAGCGAGGCTGCACGGCACGCAGAGACCAGCCTTCGTGCAAGGCTACGGCGCGGCAAGCGCGTGCCCTCCACCATGCTCGACTTTCACGGTTGAGCTGGGGCAGTTCTTTCTCTGAAGTGAAATAATCCCTATGAGATTTTGCTTTCGTCCCGGGATTCTCCCGGCATTTGCGCTGGTAATGCTCGTGCTGACCGGCTGCCAACTCCACCGGGTCGGCCAGCCCCTCAAGCGCCGGGGCGATGAGATTGTCGTGGCCGGGCAGCTCTTTCACACGGGTACACGCGTGGTCACCTGGATGGATCCGGGTGGCTACGACGCCTATCGCGTGGAACGCCGGTTCAGCCCCATCGAGGAAAGCGATTGGGATAAGACCGCGGGACTGGTGAAGGACATCACCACGCCCAACCGCTACAGCCTGCGGCGGAACACCCTCACCCCCGCGGAGGTGGAGCGGCTGCGGGGCGGCGGTTGGGATCTGCCGACGCTCCAGCGGGTCGTGGACCAGTTTGTCCTGCACTACGACGTCTGCGGGATCAGCAAGAGCTGTTTCAACGTGCTGCATGACCACCGGGGCCTGAGCGTGCATTTCATGCTGGATCTGGACGGGACCATTTATCAGACCCTCGACCTGAAGGAGCGGGCACGCCACGCGACCACCTCGAACGATCGCTCGGTGGGCATCGAGATCGCGAACATGGGGGCCTATGCGCCCGGCGACACGAAGGTGCTGGACGAGTGGTATCAGCGCGATGCGGCCGGCCAGCCCTACATCAAGGTGCCCGAGCGCCTCGGCGATCCGCTTATTCGCACGAAAAATTTCACGGGCCGACCGGATCGCCCCGCGCCGGTGCAGGGCGTCGTGCAGGGCGTCGACCTGGTGCAGTACGATCTCACCCCGCAGCAATATGCCGCGCTCATCCGGCTGACGGCGACCCTCGCCAAGGTTTTTCCCAGGATCAAATTGGACTACCCGCGGGATGCGGCTGGTCACTTGGTCCCCCGCAAGCTGGCCGACGAGGAACTCGCCAAATATCAGGGGGTGCTGGGTCATTTCCACATTCAGACGAACAAAACCGATCCCGGCCCCGCCTTGCAGTGGGACAAGGTGATTGAGGGAGCGCGGCAGCTGGCGCGCTGACCACGCGAACATACTAACCGGAATGATCCGTCCCGCTGGTTAGGGCGTGCCTTCAAACCAGGTTTGTCATCCTGAGCGGAGCGAAGGATCCACGGCCTCGCAGGCCAGAGCGCGAGCGAAAGCAGGGATGTCGCACCAGCCTGCTGGCTAGACTTCACTTCGTTCAGAATGACAGGTAATAAGGATTGGGCGGGTTTGAAAACACTCCCTAACACTACTCCGTTATGTGCAGCCACACACCCCGGCGCGGTGCGCCACCCCTCTCGAGAGGGGACCCAATCACTTGTTAGCTTGGCCTTGGATCCCCTCTAGGGTGTGTTTGCAAATTCAGTGAATCGCATAATTGCCGTAGCCACAGGCCTCCGTGCCGGTGGAGTTTTCGGCAGCGCGCGCGGCAAACCCGACAGGCAGAGACGCCTATCGCTACCGGACAAGCCATTTTGTAAACACGCCCTAGTAGAGGGGTGCCCGCAGGGCGGGGTGTGTAGGGGCGGAGCACTTAACGGAGTAGTGCTAATATGGGTCGGCCATCGAAATTGTTGGCTTGTTCGAAACCGGGGGGGGGTAAGTTCGCGATTGTAGTTAATCGCTAAGTTAAACGTCTATGCCGGATGCTCATTTCACTGGGCCAAGTGGAAGGAGTAAATTCAAACTTCTATGCAACTCCTTAGGA
>JBAXWQ010000341.1:0-2543 GCA_037128315.1 Opitutia bacterium
CGAGATGACGCAAAAGACCAGCTGTCCGCCGGTGTCGCTGAACGCGTAGGCCAGGCAACGGGTAAGGGTGGTGTTCTTCATGGGGTACGCAGTTAGTAGTAGGGTTCGATCATCTTGGAGACGCGTTCCGCCTCCCGCTCGTCCTGGAATTGGATCAACAGGTAGACGCCCTTGCCGCCGATCGTGTCGAGCAGCGGCTGAACTTCGGGCAACTCCACGTTCACGATCTGGACGCTTTTGCCGGCGGCGAGAATGCGCTGATACATGCCGTGCCAGCGCGGGTGTCCCCCGGTCTCGATGCCGGCCTGGGGTGTCCATTCGATGGCGTCGAGGGGCTCGATCTCCAGCAAGGCATCGAGGTGTTGGACCGCCTGCGTGCCGTCGAGGTGATAGAGTGAGTGATCGAGCCAGGCGCATTGCGCGGTGAGGGCGGGCACGACGAACCGGCGGAACATCGGCGGCGAGAACATCGCGGACGAGTCACACTGCACCTTGGCCACCTTGCCCGGTCCCCAGAGGTAAAACGCATCGTAGGCCGAGCTGCCGTCCTCCTGCTTGATGAGATCGTAGATGCGCTGGTAGGCGTCGAACCACGCCGCGTTGATCTCGGCGAGCTGCCGCTCGACCCATTCCGGACGTTCCAGCATGTCCAGGCACAGCGTCTGCGCGTCACGCAGGGAAGACAGCACATCCATGTTCTCGATGAGGTCCGGGCACCCGACGAAATATTTTCCCCGCGCGGTGGCCACGCAGGCCCGCAGGATGGCCTCGGTGGTTTGCCACCACGGGTTGGCGGGATCAAAGCCGAGCGGGGGCAGGGCTTCGGGGTTCTCCTCCGCGGCGAAGGCCGGGTGAAACCAAACGGTGCCCTCCGCGAATTCGGGCTCGGCGCCGAGGTAAGCCGCGAGGATGCCGGGTCCGAGGTCGGGCGACGCGATGGGCAACACATCGAGCGGGAAGATCGAGCGCGAAAGGCGGAAATGGTTCTGGGCCGCGCGATGGGCCGGGTTGACCCAGCGCTCGGTCAGGTTCGCGGGTGCCCGGGGTGGGGGGACTTGCTCATGGATGCAGGCCGTGGTTTGCGGCGCGCCCCACATGCCCACGAGCAGGCCGTCGCGGTTCCACCACTGCACGAAGCGCTCCTTGGTCTGGGGCCAGTTGCTCTTCCACATGGCAGAATCGTTTCCTACTGAGGCCGGGTTACGTGAGGCGGGGCAGTTCATCCGGCAGGGCCCCGTCCGCGATCAGATCGATTCCTTCGCCTTGTCCGCGAAGGGCCCCCAGTTTTCCGCGGTGTCCTCGGCGTGATTGTAGCTGTTCCGGCCGCCCTTCAGGAAAGGCGTGGCCATCGCCCACGGTTTGCCGTCGGGCCGGTTGATCGGCGTGCCGCTGTATTGCGGGAGATAGACGCGCCGCATCTTGTTCGTCGTGTTGGAGCCGCTGCGGTGCAGGAGGAAACTGTCGAAGGCCACAATACTGCCGGCGGGCACAATCACCGGGTCGCCCGGGTCGCTACCCGCGTAGCCCACCAGGTCATTCGTGCCGGCCTCCTTGGTGTGGTCGATGATTCGGCCGCGCGTTCCGCCGCGGGAGTGGGGCAGGATGTAAACCGTGCCGTTCTCCTCGTTGACCGCGTCGAGCGTGCACCAGCAGGTGACGTACGGCCGATGCCGGGTGGACGGGTCATACCACTTCACGTAGCCGCTGTCCTGGTGCCAGGCAAACTTCATGCCCTGCTCCGCGCCCTTGACGACCCATTGTTCGTGAAACAGTTGCGCCTCCGGCCCGACCGTGGCCTCGGCCACCTTCGCCATGAGGTCGCTGAAGATGAACTGGTGCAGGCGGGGACTCAGCCGGTAGCGGTTGTTGATGAAGTAGCGGCTGCCACGGTGCGTGATGCCGACGCTCTTCACCCCTTTGGCATCCATCAGCTCGTCCATGTAGCCGATGAAATAGGTGCACTCCTCCCGCAGCATCTCGAGCAGCCCGGGGGGGATGACGCCCGGCAGAATCATGTAGCCTTCCCTTTGGTAAAGGTCGCGTTGCTCCTGCGTGATGCTGATCATCCGGCCAGCTTAGCAGGAACGGCAGATCCTTCTTCTCATTTTGTCCCCCACTTGTTTTCATTTCTTGTCGCCATGCGCGAAAAGCTGAAATTGCCCCAAGCCCTCGACGGGCACCTCTGGCACTATCGGAACCTGGGTCCGGCGAACTCCATGCACCACCACGCCGAGCTGGAGTTCAACCTGGTCACGTCCGGCCGCGGCCTCTACTTGCTGGAAAACCGCAAATACGAAATCCGCCGGGGCGACCTGCTGTGGCTGTTTCCCGCTCAGGAGCACGTGCTGGTCGAACAGTCCGCGGACTTCGAAATGTGGATCGGCGTGATGCGGCCGAAGGCGCTGCAGCGCAGCGCCACCGATCCCGGCGCGCGGGTTCTCCGGCAAAAAAATCCGCCGGGCCAGTTTTGCCGCCGCCTGCCGGAGCCCGCCCTGGGGCGGTTCGAACGGATGTTTGCGGATATTGTCGCCACCGCGGACCAA
>JBAXWQ010000342.1:0-2532 GCA_037128315.1 Opitutia bacterium
GGCCGCCGGACAGTGGTCGCTCATCGCGGCCGCCCTGCTGCTGTTGGTGGGATGCGGACTGGCGATGCGCCATCTGGCGGCGGGCCGCTGGGTTTATGCGGTGGGCACGGACGCGGAGGCGGCGCGGCTGGCGGGCATCCGACCGCAACTCGTCACTTTCTTGGTCTTTGTCCTCATGGGCGTGTTGGCCGGCCTCGCGGCCACCATGAACATCGTGCAATCACCGCAGGTCCAGCCGATGGCCGGGGCGGGCATGGAGCTGAAGGTCATCGCCGCGGTCGTCGTCGGCGGCGTGGCCATCTCCGGCGGGCGGGGCAATGTATGGGGGGCGTTCGCCGGCCTGCTGCTGCTGGCGTGCGTCTCACCCGCCCTGACGCATCTGCACATCGAGGCCTACTGGGAAAAAGCCATCCAGGGCGCGATCATCCTGCTCGCGGTCGTGGCCGACGGTCTCCGGCAAAGAAAGACGCAAGGAGGCCGGGGATGAGCGCGACCGAACAGCCGACCGGCTGGAAAAGCCTGCTGCTGCGCTATGAAACCCTGCTGCTCGCGGTGCTCGTGGTGGAATGGCTGCTCTTCTATCATTACGGCACGGCCACCAACCGGCGGGGCATGGTGGTGGGCTTCGGCACCATTGACCGGCAGTTCGACATCCTCCGGCACTCCTGCGAAATCGGCCTGCTGGCCCTCGCGCTCACGCCGGTGATTTTAACCGCAGGCATCGATCTGTCGGTCGGGTCCCTGCTCGGCTTGTGCGCCATTCTGTTCGGCAAGCTCTGGCATGATGGCGGCCTGTCCATTCCGCTGGCCGCGACCCTGACCCTCGGCATCGGTGCACTCGGGGGCGGGCTCAACGCGGGGCTCATCACGGGTCTGCGCCTGCCGCCCCTCATCGTGACGCTGGGAACCTATTCCCTATTCCGGGGGCTGGCCGAGGCCATCACGCACGGCGCGGTGACGTATACCGATTTCCCGGCCAGTTTTCTCTTTCTAGGGCAGGAACGCTGGCTCGGCCTGCCGACCCAGGCATGGCTGTTTCTCCTCGTGGCCGGCGTAGTCTGGGTGCTAGTGCATCGCACCACGATCGGGCGCTCGTTCCGCGTCATTGGTTTCTCGCCCGAGGGGGCGCGTTATGCCGGACTGCCCGTGGCGCGGCGGGTCGCTCTCGCGTATGTATTGGCGGGACTCATCGCCGCCCTCGCGGCGCTGATCTACACGGCCCGGCTAGGGCAGGCCAAGGCCGACGCCGGCACGGGCTATGAGCTGTTCGCCATCACGGCGGTCGTGCTCGGGGGCACCAGCATCTTTGGCGGAAGAGGCACCGTCACCGGCACCTTGCTCGGGGTCGCGGCGATTGCGGTGCTGAAGAACGGCCTAGCCTGCCTGCCCGTGGTCATACGCCTGAACGCGGCCGAGGAGATGTCCGGCCTGTTGACCGGAGTACTCTTGCTGCTCGCGCTGACCGGCAGCATGCTGCCAAAAATGTGGTCGGCCAGAAGGCCCCACCGACACACTCCCTAGCCTTTCCTTTCACCCCTCCCCGCCATGAATCCAATCCGTACCCGTCTGCTCGTTTCCCTCTGCCTCCTGCTCGCCGGCCTGAGCTCCGCGTTCGCCGCGGACGGCAAGCTCATGATCACCATGATGCCCAAAGCCAAGGGCAACGCCTACTTTATCTCCTGCAAAGCGGGGGCGGACAAGGCCGCCAAGGAACTCGGGGTGGAACTGCTCTTCGACGGCCCCACCGACAGCAACGCGGCCAAGCAGAACGAGATTGTCGAGAACTGGATCACGCTCGGCGTTGATGTCATCACCGTGGCGGCCGAAAACAAGGAGGGCCTCTCCACCGCGCTGCGCAAGGCGCAGAAGCAGGGCATCAAGGTCCTCACCTACGACGCCGACGCCTTGCCCGACGCGCGCAGTTTCTTCGTCAACCAGGCCACGCCGGAGGGCATCGCCTTCGGCTTGCTGGACGAAGCGGCGCGGCTGATGGGTGAAGAGGGCGAGTTCGCCATCATCACCGCCACGCTCACCGCCGGCAACCAGCGGGAATGGCTGAAGCACATCGATGCGCGGCTTCCCGTCAAATATCCGAAAATGAAACTCGTCGCCGTGCGGCCGAGCGATGATCTCAAGGACAAGGCGCAATCCGAGGCCACCGCGCTGATGAGCGCGAATCCCAACCTGAAAGTCATCATCGCCATCTGCACGCCCGGCACGCCCGGCGCCGCCGAAGCGGTGAAACAGGCCGGCAAGACCGGCAAGGTGAAGGTCATCGGGCTCGGCCTGCCCAATGAGAACAAGCGTTACGTCCACGAAGGCGTGACCGAAAGCGTTATGCTCTGGAACACCGAGAGCCTGGGTTATCTCACCGTGTATGCCGCCGCCGCCCTGGCCAAGGACGAGCTCAAGCTCGGTGCCACCAGCTTCAAGGCCGGCACGCTCGGAGCCTTTGAGGTCAAGGGGGACAACATTCTGCTCGGCAAGCCCTTCATTTTCAACCGGGGCAACATCGACCAGTTTGATTTCTGA
>JBAXWQ010000343.1:0-2532 GCA_037128315.1 Opitutia bacterium
ATGCCTTTCTCCTTCTCCATGTATTCGAGAACGGACAAGATTTCGCTGCTCATGGTGTGTTTGGATTAATGGGAAAAAAAAAGCGGACCCGAGGGCCCACTTTTAGAAAGTGAACTAGTTATAGGAGGTGGAACATATTGAACGCGGCGAACGCTTGTCAAGCCCCCGGCAAGTTTTCGGCCCGTCAGCCACTTGCGCGAGCCTGGCGCTCCAAAATCCAGCCCAGCAATCCCTGGGCGCAACCCTGGCAATACGGCCAGTCCCTTCCGTCCGCCAAACCAAGCCGCGGCAGCGCCCGCCGCCACTGTGTCGGGATGTCACCCAGGTACCAATGATGCCAGGTCGGCTGGAACTCCCCTCCGGTCCGCGCGGCGAGCATCGGCAGGAAGCCATCAGCCACCAAATTGTCCATCCGGGTGCCGCCAATCGTGTTCGACAGCAAATCACGGGCGAGGCGCGCCCTGAGCGCCTTCAGCCCCAGTCGCTGGCGGGCCGAACGGGTGGAATCCCCGGTCTCGCCGCCAAGGGGCGGCGGTGCGGGCAGCAACTCCAGCAAGCGCTGCGGCCAGTCGGGTTGGCCAGCGACCCAGCATTGATATTGCCGCAGGCGGTTCAGGGGGTGATTGGCCGGACGCAGACCCTGGGCCTGCCACCGTGTCCTGAATTCCTCGAGCAAGGCCTCCGGTTTGATCGCCGCGTTCCAGGCCTCCAGCGGATAGCGCGTCGCCACGGCCAGCATCGCGGCCCGGTTGTGGCGGTAACCGAGAATCTCGAGCGCGGTCTGGTGCAAGGCCGCCGTCCAACCCAGCTGGGCGATTCGCCGCCGGGCGAAATGCACCTTCTGCCGCCAGCGTTCCCCCGCGTGCCGACGGATCAGGGCCTGACGTGCGGCCAGCGGGAGCGCCGCCAGATCGGCAAAGGGCTCCCACTGGTCGCGGGCGGTGATGACTTCCAGGGCATCATCCGAGGCATACTCCTCCAGGTCGCGGTGCAGGAGCGGCAGCAAAACCAGCGTGGGAATAACGCGTCCGTCGGCGTGCCGCGCCGGCGCCTCACCGACCGCGGGCGGAAACATGACGACATGAAGCACGACGTTGGCATAGGCGCAGTCGGCCGCATGGCCATGCGCGCGCCAGTCCGACGCATGAAAATGCACCTCAATGTCGCCGGTGACCTCCCGGCCACCGAGGACGAGCCGGGCGCCGAGAAAATCCGGACCGGCCTGCAGATTCCAGACGCCGGCCGAACGAATCACCAAGGATTGACCATCGGAAAGCCCGGCCCGGGACAGGTTGAAATCCCCGCGCAACCAGATTTTCTGCACAACGCGCTCGGCCATGGTGAAGGGGCCGTACAGTCCCTGCAGTTCCGCGACATGTTGGAGGGTGGGAACCATGAATACAACGCATCGCCTGGCCCCGCGACGAACTGGATCCGGACGCTTGGTGGCGGTTTTCCATCCGGCGAGCTGAAATTCTACGCAAGAGGCAGGGTGGAGCGTCCCGTTCGGTCAGCTAGTCCGGCCCTCAAGGAGCAG
The DNA here is from genome assembly GCA_037128315.1 of Opitutia bacterium. Lineage (GTDB taxonomy): Bacteria > Verrucomicrobiota > Verrucomicrobiia > Opitutales > Opitutaceae > Lacunisphaera. The sequence continues at coordinate 1,538 of JBAXWQ010000343.1, forward strand.
GCCATATTTTTGACCTGTCCCTTATTTTTTGGCCTGTCCCTACTAGTTTCCCAGGGTCGAGCTGATGCTCGAACAGGATGGGCAGGTCGCCGGGGCGAACCTCGCGGAGGGACACACTGGGCGGGATGACGGGTGTCGTGCTCACAGTTCGAGCCGGCCGGCGGCCCAGAAGGTAAACCCCAAGAAACCAGATCCCCCCAAGCCCCAAAACCTGCCCACTTGATACCGAGCTCGGGGTCAGGCTTTGAGGTTGGGGGTTCGGAGGCCTGACTTAGGTGGCTGGTCCTTGAGGCGGTCCAAGGACGTTTTGATCGCCTGCAGGTAGTTGGGGTGCCAGAGCTCGTGCTCGGCGCCGGGGACGACGGTGTAGGACACTGAGCTGGGAGCGGGGAGCGGGGAGCGGGGAGGTTTGATGACGGAGTTGGGAGATCGGGGTGGCAATTCTTGGTCCGTAGCTCGGGGTTGGCGGCCGGCGCGGTAGAACTCATAGACAGCCTCCGCACGGCGGTGCATTTGGGCGTCTTCCTCGCCGCCCACCAGGATGTCGGCCGGGATGTTCGGGTTGCCCGCGCGGTAGGAGACCATCCAGCGCTGCGGCTCGTCTTCATCCTCGAGGAAAAACGGCGAGATCGAGCCGAGGATCAGGTGCCGGGCGCGCAGGGCGCCGAGGTGTGAGTAGAGTGCGCCGAGGGAAAAGCCCATCACGACCTTGCCCTCGGTCTGGGTCTCGATCTGGGGGAAAATCTCCGTCGAGCCGAAGGCCGGCTGGCGGCCGGGCCACTCCAGGCGGACAAACTCGGCCTCCCAACCGGAGGCGCGCACGAAATCGACAAACGGCTTGAAGCGGCGCTCGGCGCCAGGCATCGGCGGGACAATGGTCAGCAGCGGCATAAAAAGCTGGGAGCTTGGAGCTGGAAGCAGGGAGCTCGAATCGTTCTCGTTCTCTTACTCGTTATCGTTCTCTCAATTACTAGAACCCGAGAGAATGAGAACGA
>JBAXWQ010000344.1:0-2529 GCA_037128315.1 Opitutia bacterium
CCTGTCAAAAGGTGCGGGACGCCGGCTACTCGCAGTGGGATGCAATCACCCCTTTCCCCATCCACGGGCTCGACGCCGCGATGGGGGTGCGCCGCTCGCACGTGCCGCGCTTCTCGCTCGCCGGCGGCATCACGGGCTTCTGCACCGGCATGTCGTTCATCTGGTGGGCCAATGCCTACACATACCCGCTGATTGTCGGCGGCAAACCCTACTTCAGCCCGATGTTCGCCTTCCCGGTGTCCTACGAGCTGACCATCCTCTTCACGGCCTTCGCCACGATCGGCGGCATGTTTTTGCTCAACAAGCTGCCGATGCACTACCATCCCGTCCTGAAGGCGCCGCAGTTTGTCCGCGCCAGCGACGACCGTTTCTTCATCGTGATCGAGGTCACGGATCCGAAATACAACACCGCATCGACCAAGGCCCTGCTGGAGCAGGTCGGCGGCAAGGACATCGTCGAACTCGAGCAATAAGATGCGCTACGCCTACTACACCCTCGCTTTCCTGGTGGTGCTCCTGATCTCGGTCATGGGCTTCCGCGGCCTGCGCTCGGCCCAGCCGCCGATCGAGGTTTTCCCCGACATGGACCGGCAGGCCAAATACAAGCCCCAGGGCGAATCCAAGTTCTTCGCCGACGCCCGCACCGACCGGCCGATTCCCGCCGGCACCGTGCCGCGTGGCCGCACGACCGACGCCGATCCCGCCTTCCTGCGTGCCGATGACTTCCGCTACGCCGGCAAGCTGGTTGACGGTTCCTTCGCCCGCGGTTTCCCGGTGCCGGTCAACGAGGCCCTCATCCGCCGCGGCCAGAACCGCTACTCGATCTATTGCGCGCCGTGCCACGGGGCCTTGGGCGACGGCAACGGCATCACGAAGGCCTACGGCATGCTCGTGACGCCGTCCTACCACGACGACCGCCTCCGCAACATGGCCGAGGGCGAGATCTTCAACACGATCACTTACGGCAAGAACACGATGTACCCCTACGCGGACAAGCTTTCGCCCGATGACCGCTGGGCCGTGATCTCCTACGTGCGCAGCCTCCAGCGCGCCCGTCAGGGCGGCGTGGCCGATGTGCCCGCCGATCAAAAGGGAGGCCTGAAGTAACATGAGCGCCCCTGCCTCCTCTTCGCCGGCCTCGACGGCCAGCCTGGCCACCAAGTTCCTGATCGCTGGCATCGCCGGTCTCGGGCTGACCGCCGTCGGATTCGCCGTTACCGCCAATCACCAGGCGGTCGCCCTCGCTTACCTCGTTGGCGTGTCCTACTGGACCGCGGTCTGCATCGGCATGCTGCTCCTCATTTTGATCCATCATATTGTGGATGCCGGTTGGTCGACGGTCATCCGCCGCCAATTCGAGCACGGTCTATCCGCCTTTTTCTGGCTCGGTCTCCTGTTCCTTCCGCTGCTGATCTCGGCCTGGGTGAAGCCCGGCCTGGTCTGGCCCTGGATGGACCGGCTGCACGAACTACACGGCGGCCACACCGTCGGGGCGGACCCGCTCTACGTGAAGAAGGAAAGTTTCCTCAACGTGCGCATGTTCACCTACATGTCGGTCGGCTTCTTTGTCGTCTGGGTCTGGCTCTCCGCCCGCCTGCGCAAGGCCTCCTTCACGCAGGACAAGGACGGCGATGCCAAATGGACCTTCATGAACCGCAAGACCGCGGCCTTTGGCATTCCGCTGACGGCCCTGGCCCTGAGCTTTGCCGCCATCTACTGGATGAAGAGCCTCGAGTACCACTGGTTCTCGACGATGTACGGCGTGTGGTTCTTCGCGAACTGCATGCGCGCCGCCATGGCCTTCGGCGTCATGATCACCTGCTGGCTCTGCGCCCGCGGCGACTACAAGGGAATCTACAACACCAACCAATTTCACTGCCTGGTGGCGCTGGCCTTTGCCTTCGTCGTGTTCTGGGCCTACGTGACTTTCTCCCAGTACTTCCTGATCTGGAACGCAAACGTTCCCGAAGAGACGTTCTGGTACAATATCCGTGAGCACGGCGACTGGGTCTGGGTCGGCATGCTGATCCTCTTCGGGCATTTCTTCTTCCCGTTCATTTTCCTGCTGTCCTACCGCCGCAAGTCCACGCGAGGTCCGGCCCTGTTCATCAGCATCTGGATCGCTGTCATCATTCTGGTCGACCTCTGCTACAACGTGCTGCCGGCCCTCAAGGACGCCCACGATGAGCCGCTGCCCTTCCTCTCGTTCAACCTGTTCTGGGTGCTGACCTCGGTGGTCGGCGTCGGCGGGATCTGCGTCTGGGCCTACCTGAAGAGCTTTGCCACGACCAAGCTGATCCCGATCCGCGACCCGCGCATCGTCGAGTCCCTCACCCATCACGAAGCCACCGCGCCATGAGTGATTCCTCCGCCCGTTTCTCCTTCCCGCATCGCACCCCGGTGTTCACCACCGGCCTGGTGCTGGTTTGTTTTGCCCTCTTCGGCTGGCTCGCGATCAAGGTCTACACCCCGCACGCCTACAAGGTCGACAAGGTCGAGGGCCTGCGTACCCCGGAGGACCGCAAGGTG
>JBAXWQ010000345.1:0-2518 GCA_037128315.1 Opitutia bacterium
TTCACCCGGTGGTGCACCTCCTTCAGCAGCGCCTCCTTCTCCTGCAGCGACGCCTGCACCAGCGCCTCCACCTGCTTGCGCGCCGTGATGTCGATGTGGACCGCCTGAATCAGCTGCCGATCGCCGGACGGGATCAGGTTCGCCGAGACCTCCAGGGAGATCACATGGCCATCCCGGTGGTAATGTTCCGCCTCAAACTGCAGGGTTTCGCCGGCAAGGATCCGCGCGAGCCGCTCGCGGCGCAGGCGGGAGGTGGCGGGAACGTCCAGGTCATCAAAACTCAGGTCCTTCATCTCGGCCACGGTATAACCGTGCATGCGGGCGAAGCTTTCATTGATGCCCACGAGCTTGCTGTCGGAGGCGACGGAGGAAATGCCGACCGTGGCCTTTTCGAACAGCGTCCGATAGTGGGCCTCGCTTTCGCGCAGTAATTTCTCCGCCTGCTTGTGGGCGGTGATGTCGATGCAATGGCCGATGAAGCCGAGGAACACGCCCTGCTCGTCGAAGCGGGGCACGCCGGTGTCCGCCACCCAGTGAAACACCCCGTCCACATGGCGCAGGCGGTATTCCATGTAGAAGCTCCGCCGGGCGTCGAAGTGGTCGACGTAGACCTTGAGGCAGCGCGCGAGGTCATCCGGGTGCACCCCCTCGGACCAGCCATTGCCCTGTTCCTGGGCCTGCGACCGGCCGGTGAAAGCCAGCCAGCCCTTGTTGAAATAGAAGCAGCCCTTGTCCAGGCCGGACATCCAGATCAGGATCGGCGCGCTGTCGGCCAGATGATGAAACAGCGCCTCGCTTTCCTTCAGCCGGGCCTCCGTCAGCTTCCGCGGCGTGATGTCCGTGTGCGTGCCGATCATCCGCACGGGCTGCCCCGCCGGCCCCCAGTTCATCACTTTGCCGCGGTCGAGCACCCAGCACCAGCGGCCATCCTTGCAGCGGACGCGGTGCTCGTTGACGTAGCCGGAGGTCTGCCCGTTGAGGTGTTGCTGCACGTCGATCATCACTTGCGAGATGTCCTCGGGGTGGACGCGCTGGCGCCACTCCGCGAGGTCGGTTCCGATCTCGTGGTCGGCATACCCCAGCATTTCCTTCCAGCGGCGGGAGAAGAAGACCGTGCCGGTGGCGAGGTTCCAGTCCCAGGCCCCATCGCCGGCGCCCTCGAGCGCGAACTTCCAGCGTTCCTCACTCTCCTGCAAATCCGCGGTCAGGCGTTGCGCTATTTTCCGGGCCTTGTGCTGGGTGCCGACCAGCGAGAAGACCAGGCCGGCGAGCAGCAGGGTGATGGTGGCCCCGCCAATCGCCACCAGCCAGACTTTGTCGTAGTCCACGGTGAGGTCCGGTCGGCTGCTAGCAGAAAAAACCAACAGCCACCGGGAGTCGGACGCCTCCATGATTTTCTGGGTGACGAAGCCCGCGGCGGACTCCGCCGGGGGGAGGTTGGGCGCTTGATTGTCGTAGAGCAGGGTCGTCGGGTCGCGGGTCGCGCCCGCAAATATCTGCAGGTGCACCCGCGGCGTCTCCGGCGTGTCCGAGGCGCCGAGGATTCCGCCCATGAGGTCGTTCATCCGGTAGGGGCTGTAGACCCAGCCCAGGAGCGCGGCGCGGCGCTCGGCCACGGTTGCCCGGGGCAGGCTCATCCGGTACACGGGCACATACATCAGGAGGCCGGCTTGAACGTCCTGCGCGGTCTCCTGCACCAGGGTGACCTTGCCGGAGAGGACGGCCGCATCCTGATCCCGGGCCCGTTCCATGGCCGCGCGGCGCACGGGCTCGGTGAGCATGTCATAGCCGAAGGCCCGGAGGTTCCGCCGGACGAACGGTTCGAGGAAGAGGATCGTGGAGTAGGTTGCCCGCTCGCCTTCCGGCCAGACGCGGTAGGCGGGGAACCCCTCGGCGCGGATCGTCTGCACATGCGCGGCCAGCTGCGGACCAGGCACCAGGAGCGCAAAGCCCAGCCCCTGGATGCCGGGCAGGTGCTGGCTCATTTTCTGCCGTTCGTAGAAATTGCGCCATTCCTCCCGGGTGACCTGCTGTTGGTTGAAGAACGCCGCGCCGCTCCGGAGGATCTGTTCGTGGCTGTCGAGCCGGACCTTGATCTTGGCCGCGATCGCCTCACAGACGGAGGAGAAGGCCTTTTGCGCATCGGCCTCCGCATGTTTTTTTTCAAAAAAAACGGCGAGGGCGATGAGGATCAGCCCGGCCAGCAGGACCGCCCCGGCCCACCCGGCGCCGGGAGCCAAGCCCGGCGGGGAGACTGACCGCTGGTCGGGCAAAGGGGGCATATGGGGCTCGCGGGCTGGCACCGGAAAATGAAGGGGTGATCACCCCCGGGTCGCCACCCGTTTAGTCTGCATGGGATGGCGCCTGCTGGCTGTGCAATTCGAGGTGAACAGTACGCATATCTTGCGAAATGGTCTGGCGCAACTGCCGGCGACAGAAAACGGCGGGAGGGCAGGAACTGTCGGAGGGAGGTTGAGGTTGGATGATCCTGGCTCAGGCCTCGAAGTTGTCGGCGTTG
>JBAXWQ010000346.1:0-2506 GCA_037128315.1 Opitutia bacterium
GAGCGAGTGCTGCGGAGCACAGACGAATGGTCTCCTTTTCGCGCTTTCCTGATTCAACATAGTTGTCGGCTGGTCAGCACCACCGAGGACCTGAGTGACGAGACGCCGTCAGGACGCCTGAAAAACAACCTTCTGGTCAGTGTCGCGGAATACGAGCGGCTAAACACGGCAGAGAAAGTGCGCACCAAGTTGCTGGAACAGGCCAAGAGGGGCTACTGGAGCTGCGGATTGGTTCCGTATGGATACACTTACGACAAGACGTCCCAAACCCTCCATCCGCACTCGCAGGAAGCGGTGGTGGTGCGCCGTGTTTTTGAGCAAGCTGCCAAGTTGGTTCCTCTCACCGAACTGGCCAACGCTCTCGCCGCCGATCGGGTCCGGACAAGATTCCGGGTCTTTGTCCGCCGGGACGGAGCCAAGGAACAAGTCGGCGGCATCCCGTTTCGCAGCGATCGGCTCAGAGCTATGATTCGCAACTCCATCTATGCCGGCCGAGTCCGGATGCAGGATCAGCAATTCACAGGCCTGCACGAGGCCCTCGTATCGGCCGATCTGTGGGAACGGGCCAATGCGGCTATCAAACAAAGTCTGCAACCGGCCCGCTGCTTTCTCAGGACCAGCGACAAGCATTTTCATCTGCTCAAAGGCATACTGCATTGCGGATACTGCCAGCGCGCCATGATGCCCAATGCCAGCGGCAAGAAGGGCGATGACGGGAAACCATACCGGTATTATACCTGTAGTCGTGCCCACCGACTGGGCGTGGGCGCCGGTTGCCCGATCCGCCATGTCTCTGCAAACGCGTTGGAATCAGCGGTCATATCTTTATCCCTTCGCACGCGATCACGATGACACGGGCAACCATGTGAACTTTAGATACAAAATCACTAGGACGCGTTACGGAGTTCGAGGATCCTCCGTGATGGTTTTCTGGATCGATATGCGAATAGGTTGGTTGCGAACCGATCTTGAATGCCTCAGGCGCTACCCGATAAGGCCCGTTCGCCCAATCTCATCCTAAACCGCAGAGAACCAAAACTAGCGAAGTAGCCGTCGAATATCCGGTCGTCCTCGATCTTCGAGATGTTGGGTATTTGGTAGAGGGAGCGGGGGTACGCGGTGAAGAGCATCTCGCATTCGTCGCCCCCAGCAGTACCGTTAGTTTGTCGCTGGTCGGGAGGATTTGCGGGATCCTAAAGCGTTGATCGGCCACTCGAATGATATCGGCATGAGCCATTGCCGAAGCCGCAGGTTGCATTGCTCGGAAGTAGTGGGGCACGAAAAGGAGTCCCGATCAAAAGCGGCTCCGCGCTCCCGGCGGCAACAGGCTGCGGCCAAGTGCCCGCAACCGGTTGTCGGCAATCTCCATCCCTAACTTGCGGCCCACGGCTTCTAGTCGAAATAGAGCGCCGGCACTAAGCGAGCGTAGCTTCACTTCGTCGATTTCTGCAAAGCAGCGCCTGGTCTGCTCACGTGCCAGATCGAGACGGTTGCCCTGCGCCAGTACTCCGGCCAAACTAACCCGTCGATCCCACGGTAGGGCGTGGTCCGCCCCGCGTGAAAGCTCTCCCACCACCAGATTGTAAACCCCGGCCAACGCCGTCGCGTCACCCCGTGCACTTTCGATCTGCGCCAATGCAACCATAGCACTGAGATTGCGCGGGAACTGGTTCAGTTCACCAAGCATGCCCGCGGCTTGTTCGATCTGGCCCATCTCCACGAAGTATTCTGCCAACCCGCTCAATGCATCAGCCTTATCCTGCTCATCGACCACTTCGAAAACAGCGACGAACTGTCCCTCAAAGCCCCCGATTCTGGGCAGGTGATAGGGCACCGGGCGCAGCCAAACCAAGGACTCCCAGCGGTTCAAGACGTCGATAAATGATCCCGTCGACTGGCTTAAACCCGTCGCGTACTTATTGAGCATGTTGGCCCACGATGGAATGACAATGTGCGTGATCCCGCGCTTCTGAATAAGAGCCAGAGCTTCATCCGGAGACGTAGCCCGCGTGATCATCACGGTCGCCATCAAGCCGTCCTTGTTCTCCCGGTCAAGCGTGCCCAGCCCGCGAAGGCCGCCATGATAACACAGGGACGCGGTTAGATCCGGCGATGCCAATACCAAAGCGGTGCCGTTTGTCCTTTGGGCCAACCAATGGGCCAAGTCCCGCTCGACAAGACTTTCCACATCGACCTCGGACAATTCGTGCCGAGCCGCGGTTCGCACCGGCGGGGCCAATTGCAGCAGTCCGGGCAAAAGCAGTACCGTCGCCACGAACGACCACCACCAGCGGCGGGCTATAACCGTTGCGTTGATTGCCGAGGTGATCGCCACCAGCAAAGCAATCAGCCCCGCATCCAGTTGGTTGCACCATCGAAGTTGTCCACAGGCAAACACCAGCGCGATGAGCACGGGGCCCATGGCCAGCGCAATCATGGCACGAGAAGATGCAACCCGGGTGCGGAATATCAACAGAACGGCTATGCCGATCAGTAGCCAGGGGAG
>JBAXWQ010000347.1:0-2492 GCA_037128315.1 Opitutia bacterium
GGGTACGCCAGGTTAATCCATAAGTGGTGACGCTATGAAATTCGAATTATATCAAAACGTTCTGATCACCCTCGTGATCGGGGGATGCGGTCTTTTTCTCGCGATCTGGCGGTATCGGCAAGATTCAATTCGCGTAACAGTTTAGCGGGTATTCACGGTGGTTTATCGGGCGGGGCGTCTTTCGGGGAGACGGTTTTCTTACGTCAAGGGGTCATCCATTAGGGCTTGTCATCCATTAGGGCTTGTCAAGTGCGGACAAAAAATTCCTGTTCCCGTCTCTCGTTTTTGTCCAAACGGGCGTCCGAACGTCGTCGGGCTCCCGATCTTGCAGCCGCTTTCGAGCCTGCGTTTTTCTCTATAAACTCGAACCCTTCTTTGCTAGAAGGCATTCGTTCAGTCATCCATCTGGTTCTAGCCGGCTCGCCGTGCCACTGGGGCCGCGGCGGTTTTCTTGAGCCCTGGAACCGAAGCTCGCAGGGCTCGGGCCCAACCCGTCCGTGACGGGTCCAGAAAAACCTCAGTTCCGTCCTGGGTCCATTTAGTTTCTATAGAACTGTAGTTCCTGGGCGGCATGCGCTCAGTCTAACCTTCCATTGGCTCCCAATCCGGTCGAATGGCCTCAAAATCGTTTCGCCCGGCGCTCTGCTGCTGGGCTTGCTTTTGTGTTTAGCGGGTGATGAGTGGCCTCCAATCAGTCCCCTGGCTCGAGGTCCAACCCCTTCCCTGGCTGACCACTCACCCCCCAAATTCTAGTTCGTCTTTTTCCCCGCGGGCTTCCGCAAGAACGGGAACACCCGTTGCGGATCGTAAGGCTCGTTCTTGCTCATCACATGCCAGCCCGCTTTCGAGAGTTTGCTCGCCAGGGCCTTGGTGGCCACCATCGTGTTGGTCTTGGCTTTCTTGTGCTCATAAAACCGCTGGCTGGGCGGGTCGTAGCGCCGGGCGAAATGCGACGCCTCGAGATAGGCCCAGGCCAGGTACTGATTGCCGCATTTGCCGTTGTTTTCGCCTTTGCTCTTGCCGTTACTTTCCCGATCCGTCGGCACGCAACGGCAATAACTGGCGTACCGCCCGTCCTCGGGAAACCGCGCGATCGGTCCGGTTTCCATCGAAATGGTCAGCCCCAAAATGCGTCCGATGCCCGGCAGTTGCTGGATATACTGGTAGCACGGCAGTTGGCCGGCCACCGCCTCCACCTCTTGCTCCAACGCGCGGATGCTCTCGTTGTACTCCCGGATTAACTTGACCTCGTGGCCCGCGATCAATTGATCGGCCGGATGGTCGAACCATTCCGCGACGGTTTCCGGCTCCAAGGCTTTGGCTTCGCCCTGCGAGAGCTTGGCCCCGGTGGTACGCGAATAGAGGCTCTTCACGCTGAGCAGCAGGCTGGTGCGCTGATGCACCAGGAGCTGCCGCCGCCGGAGGAGATCGCGATACGGACGCAGCTTGGCGTCGTAAATGTGCCCGGTGGGCAGAAGCTTCAAACGCATCAGCTCGGTCACCCAGAACGCATCGGAAACATCGTTGGTGTATTTGAGTCCGGAGTATTGTTGCATCCCGGCCGCGTGGGCCAGCACGACCGGATACTGGGCCTCCAGCAAGGCATCCACGAGCCAATACCAGTTATAGGTGACTTCCACTCCGATCTGGACTATCTGATCCATGTGTGGTTTTAGACATGAAAGGATTAAGTCGATATCGTTGGGCAAACGTTGGTGTTTGAGCCGTTTGCCCTCCGCGTCCATCCATCCCAGCATGACGTTATCGCTATGCAAATCCATCCCAACATAGATATTCACTTCGGATCTCCTTTCCGTGCTTGGTTCCGTTTTTATCGGGGACGACTCCAACGGGAGTTTCCCGATACTGGGTTTACTGGGAGGAGACCCCTTCTGACCACTCGATTTTTTCCCCGCCGGGGATGAGATTGAGGAACCGAAAAGATCCGGAGGGATGGAATCCAGTCTCGGCTCTTTCCGGCTCCCTTTTCTAGGCACCGTACTTTTACCGGTGGCGGGCGACGAAGGTAAGCGTTTTACATTCTCTTTTGTATTGCGAACTATTATCTGTATTTTCATATTATGTCCATGTTGTTCTCACTTGTCGCTTATTTCGCCCTTAATGTGCATCAGACCAAAACAAACGGAAGTATGTTGATAACCGAACTTAAAACGTGTAATGTGTTGGTCTGACCCCTAGTCTGACCCCTAGTCAATCGCGCCGTCGATTTCGAGTACAACGGCGGCAACCAGATCACCAATCTCACCACCCGCGTGGGCACGACGGCCCGGGCCAAGTTATTCCAATATCAGTCCGAAAACGGCTCGAGCCGCCTCAAACACATCGTTTCGCCCCTGGGCAAGCAGGTGGATTTCACCTACGCCTTTCGGGGTAACGTCCAAACCATGGTCAACAGCTATGGCACCGTGCAGTATGGTTATGATAACCTCTTAAGGCTCACTTCCGTCAGCTTTCCTAATGGTGCCGTCGCC
>JBAXWQ010000348.1:0-2489 GCA_037128315.1 Opitutia bacterium
CGCCACCGTCATGCCGGAGATCGGGTTCGACGAGGAGCCGATCTCGCCGGTCAGGCGCGACGACACGGTCACGAACAGGAAGCCGAACACCACGATGAGCATCGCGCCGAGCAGGTTCATCTGCAGCGGCTTGGCCAGCACGATGCAGGTGAGCAGCACCACGATGCCGGCCCCGATGAACTTCATCGACAGATCACGGTCGGTCCGGACCACTGTCTCGCCGGCGGGCCGGCCGCCACGCTTCAGCCCCACGTCATGCAGGCCCGCCTTGAAACTGTGCCAGATGGTCGGCAGGGCGTTGATCAGGCTGATGATGCCGCCCGCCGTCACCGCCCCGGCGCCGATGTAGAGCACGTAGGCCCGGCGGATGCCGTAGGGGTCCATGTCCGCGATCGGGATCGTGCCCGGCGCGATCGGCGTCGGCACCCCCTCGCCGAAAAAGCGGATGAGCGGGATCAGGACCAAAAACGACAGCGCGCCGCCGCCGCACATGATCGCCGCGATGCGCGGACCGATCACGTAGCCGACGCCCACGAGCTCGGGTGAGATCTCCGCGCCGACCGAGCCGCCCTTGAGCGGCGCGCCGAAGACCTTTTCGGGAATGTCCTTCCAGCCCTTGAAGGCCACCATGACCGTCTTGTAGAGCAGGCCGAGACCAAAGCCGGCAAACACCACCTTCGCGCCCGGGGACTTGCCGAGCCCGGCCGCCTCGGCGGCCGCCATCTCCGCCTTGGCCGACGGCGAGGCCGCCGCCCGCGACACGTCGTCCACGCTCGCCTTCAGGACCGCGGCGCAGGCGGTGCCCTCGGGGTATTTGAGGATGCCGTGCTCCTTCACGATGAGGGCGCGGCGCAGCGGGATCATCATCAAAATGCCAAGCAGGCCGCCCAGCACGGCAACGAACATCACGCGCATCAGCTCGAGGTCGAAGCCAAGGATCATGATCGCCGGCATCGTCGCCCCGACGCCGAAGGCCAGCGACTCGCCCGCCGAGCCGGCCGTCTGCGTGATGTTATGCTCGAGGATCGTCGCGTCGCGCACGCCGAGCTTCGACAGGGCGCGGAAAAGCGTGAGGGAAATCACCGCCACTGGGATCGAGGCGCTGACGGTCAGGCCGACCTTGAGCACAAGATAGAGGGAGGAGGCGCCGAACACGAGGCCCAGCACGGCACCGGTGAATACGGCGCGGAAGGTGAACTCGGCCAGGTGGGCCGACGCGGGGATGAACGGCTCGAACTTGGGCAGGGGGGATTGGGCCATAGGTAATTTTCCCGGCAAGCGTGCCGGGGGACCCGGAGGGGGCAATGCCGGAGTTGGCGCCGTCTGATTGGAGGCGGGACTATCAGTCCCGCGAGGCAGGGGCTTGCTGCTGGCAACCTGCGGGACTGATCCTAGAAAATGCCGTTGAACACAGAGTGCACAGAGGTAAGCACCGAACGCACAGAGAAATGCCTCTGAACATCACCCAAAGACACCGCCACCCGATAGGTGAATACAAATTCGCGAATCACCACCCAGTAAGTATTTCTCACTGGGCTCCTGCCTGACTCTGTGTCCTCAGTGACGAGATCGAACTGCGGAATATAGGCTGATAGTCCCGCCTCCAAGCAACCAAAACTCACCGCCCCTTCTTCGCCGGCTTCCGCGCCGCGAGCATCCGCTTGATGAGCCAGTACAGCATCTCGAGCCGCGGCACGGGCTCGCCCACGGACTTGGCGCGGCGCACGGGCTCGCCCCAGATCTCCTCGAGCTCCACGTCGCGGCCTTCCGCGAAATCGATCAGGCTCGACGGGCGGTAGGCGCCCATCTTGGCGGTGCGCTCAAATTGCAGATCGAGGAAGGAGCGGGGAATCTCGTGACCAAATTTTGCCGCGGCCTCCACGATCTCCTCCATCAGGCGGCGCGCCAGCGTGCGCAGACCCTCGTCGGCCAGGAGGACATCCGTCGTGATGCCCCCGGCGATGATGGCCAGGCCGTTGAACGGCACGTTCCAGACGAGTTTGTGCCAGCGCTGCGCCTCCAGGTTGTCGAGCGCCTCGCATTTGACGCCCACCCGGCGCCACAGGGCGGCGAGCGCCTGGGTCCGGTCCCCGGCGGGCTTGCCAAACTTGCCAATCGTCATGAGCCCGGGAAAGGAGCACTCCACCACGCCCGGGGCCGTTCGCATGCAGCCGATGTAGCAGATCGCACCCAAGACGCGGTTCGCCCCGGCGATGTCGGCCACGGGCTCCTCCACCCCGAGCCCGTTCTGCAGGGTGAGCACCATGGTGTCGGGCCCGAGCAGGGGTGGCAGCAGGGTTTTCAGCACATCATTCGCCGTCGCCTTGATCGCAATGATCACCAAATCGCACGGGCCAATCTCCGCCGGGGAACCATAGACCTGCACCTTGCGCAGATGGATGCGCTCGGTCGGAGTCTTGATGCGAATGCCCCGCGCCATGAGCGCGGCCCGACCCGTGCGGGCCAGGAAATGGACATCCTCACCGGCC
>JBAXWQ010000349.1:0-2451 GCA_037128315.1 Opitutia bacterium
GCACCGCCGGATGAATGCCGTTGCGCATGGCCTCCTCGGACAGGCCCCCCTCGGCGAAAAATTTCTCCAGCAGCCCGTTGTCACTCTCGGCGACATGCTCGACGAGTTCCTTGTGCAGGTTGTCCACTTGCTCCTTCCAGACGCCGGTCGCCGGCACCTCCGTGTACTTGCCGGAGCGATCGGTCGCATAGCTGACCACCTCGCTGCGCAGCACGTCGAGCACCTGGTGAAATCCCGGGCCCGAATCCATCGGCACCTGCATCGGGAAAATCGCCGCGCCAAAGCGTGCACGGATGTCGGCCAGGACCGAGGCGAAGTCCACCTTCTCCTTGTCCAGCCCGTTCACGACGATGATTTTCGGAATGCCGTAGGTGGAGGCGTAGTCCCACATCAACTCGGTGCCGACGCCGATCCCGTGGGTGGCATTGATCACCACCAGGGCAAAATCGGCCACATTCAGGGCGTTGATGGCCTCGCTGCTGAAATCGAGGTAGCCCGGGGTGTCGATAAAATTGAAACGCCGCCCCTGCCATTCGCAGTTGAGCGGCGTGCCGTGGATCGAGATGTGCCTTTGCTGCTCGCCCACGTGGTAGTCGGATACCGTGGAGCCGGCGGCGATGGCGCCCATGCGGCGGATGGTGTCGCTGCACATGAGCATGGCCTCGGCGAGCATGGTCTTGCCGCAACTGGCGTGGCCCACGAGGGCAAAGTTCCTGATGTCTCCCGGACGTTGACCGTTCATGAATGGGGTCTCCTGTTGGTCCGCCCTCGCACCGGGCGATTGGTTGGGGTTTCGGCCTGCAGTCTAGGCCGGCCGCCGGGCCGGTAAAGTCCGTTCCCCGTGCGTTTCTTGGCGGAAGATGCGCGTGGATTACCCCAGCAAACCCGATCCGCCTGCCCCGGAGCCAACCGGGGCGGGCCAATATTCCTCAGTTCTCCGGGGCGAGAAATTCCGAGATCTTCGCCGTGGCGATGCGGGTGAAGAAGGCCGTGGGATCGGGCTTGGCCAGCGATCCGCCCAGGGTGACCGGCTGATTGGTCTTGGCGTAGCCCAGTTCGTCACGGGTGCCGTCGAGCAATTTCAGTTTGCCCAGCAGTTGCTCCAGCTTGCCCCGGGCGGCAATGGCCAGGGTGGAGTTGAGCGGCTGCTCCAGCAGCGGCTTGTCCGCCTCGTAGGTGACGGTGCCCTGCCCCACCAGTCGAATCTCGGGCGACACCAGGCTGATATCCTCCAGGGTCACGTTGAGCGAGGTGTCGCGCACCAGCTTCACGCTGAATTGGTCATAATTGAGCTCGCCGAGGCTCTGGGCCAGTTGGTCCACAAAATAGGCGGACCCGGCGATCTTCTCCGCGGCCCGCGTGACCTTTTGGGTTCCGAAGATGGAACCGAGCACGGAGGCGCCCAGTTCCACCGCCTTGGAACTCAGGGAAACGCGGTTGCTCGTGCGCTGCAGGCCGCGGAACACCCCCTGCCGGCTGGTGAGGGCAAAATTTCCCCGGGTGTGTTCCGCCAGGCGAACCAGCGTGGGGCCTTCGCCGGTGAACTGGCCCTGCACATTGAACAGTCCTTCAAGCGTCGCCGGCTTGGCCGGCTCCAGAGCCTTGAAAAATTTGCCGGCATCAAATTCGTTCAGCGAAAAATCCCCGGTGAGCGCGTAGGGCACCGCCCCGGCCTGGTACGTGATGGCGGCCTTGGCGGCAAAATGGCTTTTTTCGCCAAAGGCCGCTTCGAGCTTCTCCAAGGCCAGGCGGCTCGGCGCCAGTTTGACCAATCCCGTCAGCCCGGTCATCGCCCAGTCAGTCCCGTGGGTCACCGACTTCACATCGAGGCTCAATGTCCCGCTGAACCGTGACCAGGCCGCGATGCCGTCGCGGGCCTCCGGTGTCGCCACGCCGGTGCGCACCGGCTCAGGACCCTCGGGGGCGGCCGGAGCCAGGAATACGCCTGCCAGTGAAAGGGCGTCCGCCAATTCGATTTGCTCGCCGGTCAATTTGCCCACGACCCCATAGCCGGGACCCTCAGGCTTCAGTTCCAGGGAGAAATTCAAATCCGAACGCTGGCCACCCCGATCAAGCAGCAGGGGGGCTTGGATGGAAATTTCGCCATTGTTCTGGGCCACCGCCCGAAAACTCAGATTGGCCACGGGCAGCATGAGGCCCTGCTCCCGGGCCACCAGGCCGTTGATGGTCAGCCGGGCCTCAACCTGGCTGGCCTCACCGAGGGCGAGCCGAATTTCCCCGCTGCCCTGCCCGGCGGTCACCGCCTGCGCGGCGGCAAACAGTGGCTGCGTGGCCAGCGCCGGAATCGAAAAATTGAAGGTGATCGCACCGCGCAGGCCCGTTTCCTTTGTGCGGGTTATCTCACCTTTGCCGGCAAACAGGCTGGCCCCGGCGGCGCTCTGCAGCGTCAGGTCCCCGGTCTGGACTTTGAGGGCGGCGGGACCGGACATT
>JBAXWQ010000035.1:0-18250 GCA_037128315.1 Opitutia bacterium
GCATAGCGTGGCACGCGCACGACACCGTGGCTGTCGTGGCCGGAGAGATTGGCGAGGTTGCCCAGGCCGACGCTGGCCCAGGCGACCACCGCGTGGTCGGCCTGCTTGGTCCCCAGGCGGAGGGCCTCGCGGTAGGAGCGCTCGGCGCCCTTGTAGTCTTCCATGCGGATAAGCAGGTCGCCGAAGCGATTCCACACGTAGGCGGCGTTGGGGTCAATCTCCACCGCGGTGAGGTAGATGGCCACGGCGTCGCTGGGGTGGTGCAGCGCCAGCAGATCGCTCATGTAGCAGGCGGCGGCCACGGCGTCGGCTTCGTAGGCATAGAGCCCGACGCCCGGACTATTAATCACCAGCACCTCCGGCAGCCGGGCCCCGCCCCGATGCACGATGATTTTCTCCGACTGTCCCATCAGACCCGGCGCGAAGGGATTCGGCACATCGATCCAGCCTTCGCTGCCATGGATCTGCGCGGAGTGGTCCTCCCGGCAGGTCGAGCCGCAGGACAGCTCCGCCAAAATGCCCCCGGGAAAGCGGGCCACCGCGGTGGCATAGTCGTCGGTCCCGGCGGTCGGATGACACCGGCCGGTCGCGAGGAATTCATCCGGCTCGGCAAACGTCCGCTGCTGGGCCGCCCCGGCGATGTGCCGGGCGAATGAAACCGGGTAGCAGCCGAGGTCGAGGATGGCGCCGCCGCCGAGGGTCCGGTTGAACATGCGGTGGGCCGGGTCGAATTTCATGCGCACGTTGAAGGAGGCGCGGATCACCCGCAATTGACCGATGGCCCCGCTGCCCACCAGTTCGACGATTTTTTTGGTCTGGGGATGCAAGCGATACATGAACGCCTCCATCAGCAACACGCGATGCTGCCGGGCCGCCGCCATGACGCGTTCAGTATCCGCCCGCCGCAGGGTCAGGGGTTTCTCGCAGAGGATATGCTTGCCCGCCGCCGCGGCCCGGATCGCCCACTCCGCATGCCAGGGATGCGGCGTCCCGATATAGACCGCCTCGACGGCCGGGTCCGCGAGCAGGTCCGCGTAGCTGCCATGGGCGCGGGCGGCGCCAAAGGCGGTCGCGAATTTCTCGGCGTCGGCCAGGTGCCGGGCCCCGACGGCCACCAACCGGCCGGTCTGTGACTGCAATAAATCGGCGGCAAATTTCCGGGCAATCATGCCCGTGGTTAAAATACCCCAGTTGAGTTTGGCTGGCATGCTCGGGACGAAGGCTGGTCCCCGTCAACGGTCCCATTTTTCCCGCGCATCGTCGACCATCTGCTGCAGCACCGTGAACCGGATCTCCCCGTAATTGAATGCGACGCGCAATTTGCCGGACTGGAAAACCCACGTGGTGGGAATCCAGGTCAGCGGCAGGCCGAGCAAGCTATTCAGCCGGTCGGCCGCCAGGCGCGAGGGATTCGGGTGCGTGAGCAGCCGCAGATTGGACTGCGCCCCGAGACCCGCCGCCGCCAGCCGGGGCGCGGGATCCTGCCCCTTGTGCCAGATGTTGAGGAAGACAAACTGCACGCCGGGATTGGCCGCGATGAACTTCGCCCAGCCCTCGGGTCGCATTTCCTCCCGGCAATTCGGACACCAGGGCGCCCAGAAATGCACGACGGTCACCTGCGGGCCGGCCACGAGCGCCGTCACCGCCTGCTCCAGTTGGGCCGCGGGATCCTGGGCGTAGAGCCGGGGCGCAAGGATGAGGGCCAAGGCTAAAAATAACGGCTTCATGCGGAATATAAACCCGAGGCTGGGTTTTCTGCCGCACATTGCACGCCGAAAGCCGGCGCAAGTTGAAACGTACGTGTCCATTGTAAACAACATTGGCGGTCGGGCCGCGTCCAACCCCGTACCATGATGAATAATCCCACCCCAGAAACCTCCGCCGCCCGGGTCCTTGTGCGCGGCATTCACCTGTCACTCACCCCTGCCCTGCGAGAGGCTGCCCGACACAAGATGGAGCACCTGCTGCGCCACGAGAAGCACATTGAGCGGATCCGCGTGGACCTCGAACTCGACCGGACCCGCGGCGCGAATGACTTGTTCGTCGCCAAGGGCCGGATCGAGATCCGCGGCCCCGACCTGATCGCGCGGGTGCACAGTGAGGATGCCTACAAGTCGCTCGACCTCCTCGTGGACAAGCTCGATGAGTTGCTGCGGCGCCGTCAGCGAAAGCGCGTGAACCAACGCAATGATGTGCTCCGCCCGGCCCCGGAGGACGGAGCGTGAGCCAGCCGGCTTAGGGCCGGTGGGCGTGGAGCGCCACCGGCACCGACTTCTTGCGCAGCTTGAGATTCAGCATTTCCACGGCGAACGAGAAGGCCATGGCGAAGTAGATGTAGCCCTTGTTGACATGCTGGTGCGTGCCCTCGGCCACCAGCGTGACGCCGATCAGCAGGAGAAAGGACAGGGCCAGCATCTTGAGCGTGGGATGCTGGTTCACGAAGTCGCTCACCGCGCCCGCATACCGGAGCATGACCAGCAGGGCGATCACCACGGCGGCGATCATGACCCCCAGGCTGCTGGCCATGCCGATGGCGGTGATGACCGAGTCGAGCGAGAATACGATGTCGAGGAGCAGGATTTGCCCGATGATCGCACCGAATTTGGCCGTCCCCTTCGGATTGGCCTGATGATCGGCCCCCTCCAGTTTTTCATGGATCTCCATCGTGCTTTTCACGATCAGGAACAAACCGCCGCCGAGCAGAATCAGGTCCCGGCCCGACAGGGGGAAGCCGAAGACGGTAAACCAGGGCGCCGTGAGCTTCACCATCCAGGCCAGGCTGCAGAGCAGGAGGACGCGCGTGACCAGGGCCAGCATCAGGCCGGTCTGCCGGGCCCGGGCCTGCTGGTCCGCCGGCAGTTTGCCGGCGAGAATTGAGATGAAGATGATGTTGTCGATGCCGAGCACGATCTCGAGCGCGGTCAGGGTGACGAGGCTGATCCAAATTTGCGGGTCGGTGATCCAGTCCATAATCGCGGGAGTGAGTCGGTTCTCCCCCGCCCCGTCAATGCGCGGCGCACGGGGTTTCCGCCCTGGGTTTGCACCCCGCGCCACCGGGATCGGGTTAGATCAGCCTGTAGCCGGGGTCGCTGACCCCGGTTGGCAGGGCGTGATTCAGCCGAATCCACACCGGGGTCAACGACCCCGGCTACAGTATTTTTGAAACCGCCTAGGATTTTGCCCGGGGCTTGGTGAAAAGCAGATAAAGGGCGATCGCGATCAGAGCGTAGGGCCAGAAGGGGGCGAAGTCCCGCAACCACTGACGCAACCCGGAACCCGCCAACTGGATGGCGCCGGCAAAAGCCAAGCCGCCCGCCGGGTAAACCGGCCAGCGCACCCATTTTTGAAAAAACACATATGTCAGCACGCTGATCAGCGCGAAGCCCCCGGCCATCGCCAGGAGAAAGACAGCGTTGCCATGCTCGGGACGAAGCAACGCCCCGGTGCCGATGCCCACGAGGATGCCGCCCGGAATCAGCAGGGCCGCCACCCGGCCGACGGCGCCCCAGACAATGAAACCGCAACCGAGCAGCAGCAGCGCCCCATCCCGCCAGGCAAAAGGCAGGTATTTTCCGAACAAGGCGAACCCGGCCACCAGCAACAGCACCGTGGCCGCGGAGCGCCGTGCGTGCAGCGCGGAGGCGGAAATTTTTTCTGGGGAGTCATTCATAACGATGCCGCCAAGGTGGCCCTGACGGTCAACCGATTCACGGTGCCAGGCCGGCAAAAGCGAGCCCGAAGCGGAGCCAGAAGGGAATGGTGAACAACGCCAGCGCCGTGGTACCTAGCGTGATTTGCACCGCCACCAGCGGTTGTCCCCCGTAGACCCGGGCCACGATGACCGAGACTACGGCGGAGGGCATGGCGGCCTGCACCACCAGCACGCGTTTGAGTTCAAGTGAACACGGCACCCAGCGCGCCGCCGCGAGCAGCAGGAGCGGCAGGACGCCCAGCCGCAGCAGCCAGGCGATGAGCGTCACCCGGGGATTCACCAATTGCTTCGGGTCGGACAAATGCGGCTGCAGGCTCACGCCCGTCATGATCAAGCCGAGCGGAATTGCACACACCGCCAGGGCGTGCACGAAGTTCATCACCAATTGCGGCAAGTGGTCCGCCACCCCGGTGAGATTGGCCGCCACCGCCAACAGGAGCGATATCACGGGCGCATTGATCAGCTTGCGCCACCCGGCGAGCGGCGAAAGTCCGCTCACCACCAGAATACCCCCGGTCCAGATGGCTGCCTCCAGCCCGACATTATGCACGAGCAAAACGGCCCGGCTTTCCGGTCCGAACATGGCGTCCATCAGCGGCAGCGGCAAGTAGCCATAATTAGTCAGGCCGACGGCCAGGGCGAAGGTCCGCAATCCGTGGCCGATGGTCAGCCCGAGGCCGCGGGCCACGTACCAGCCGATGGCCATCGACAGCAGGGTCAGGCCGAATCCGAGCAACGGCGGTAACAGCAGGTTGTCCGGCTGGCGCAGCGCCGGGTTGGTGGCCACCGATTCAAAAATCAGGCATGGCGTGGCGACCATCACGACCAGGTTAAACAGACTTGCCTCCGCCGTCTCAGTGATAAGCTGCGTGCGGCGCAGTCCGACCCCGAGCGCAATCATGGCGAAGACCGGGAGGATGGTCAGAAAGAGCTGGCCGTAGGACATCATGGCTCGGCCAGATTGTCGCCACCCGGCATGAGCGCAAAACAAGAAAGGCGGCGGCTCATACGGCCATGGCCCGGCCCGCGATCCATCCACCGGTCCAGGCCGCTTGGAAATTAAAGCCTCCGGTCACGCCATCGATGTCCAGCACCTCCCCGGCGAAATGCAGCCCCGGGACGAGCCGGCTGCCCATGGTCTTAAAGTCGACCTCGCTCAGCCGCACGCCGCCACACGTGACGAATTCCTCTTTGAACATGCTCTTGCCGGTAACGGCGAATTCCCCCGCACCCACCTGCGCCGCCAGGGCGCGCAGGGCCGCGCCCGGCACCCCGGCCCACTGCGCCGCCGGCTTGAGGCCCACGGCCGCCAGCAGTTTCTCCCACAGCCGTAGCGGCAGGCCCACCGGGCACCAGGTGCCCAGCTGCTTCTTCGGATGCTCGGCCCGGGCCTGTTCCAGCGTGACGCGCAGCTGCTCCGGGTTGAACGCCGGTGCCCAGTTGACGAACAGGGTGAAACGATAATCGCAGTCGTGCAGCGACCGGGCGCCCCACGCGGACAGTTTCAAAATGGCCGGGCCACTCAAGCCCCAGTGAGTGACCAGCAACGGACCCTGCTCCTGCAACGCGAGGCTGCGCACGGCGGTCTGGGCCAACTCGACCGACACACCGGACAAGCCTTCCAGCCGGGGATCCTTGATGTGGAAAGTAAAAAGCGACGGCACAGGCGGCTCAATAGTGTGCCCGAACTGACGGGCGATCGCGAACCCGGCGTTGCTTTGATTTCCCCCGGTCGCCAGTAAGAGGCGATCGCAGGCGACCACCTCGCCGGTGGTCAATGTGACTTGCAAGGTGGAGCGCGTTGCCCCCAACGCGTTGGTTCCGCCAGCGGCAAGCGCGTTGGGGGCAACGCGCTCCACCTGCCTGATCCCCGTCTGCAGGATGACGCGCACTCCCGCTTTTTGGGCGGCGCCCTGCAGGCAGTCCACGATGGTCTGCGAGTTGTCCGTCACGGGAAACATCCGCCCGTCCGTCTCGGTTTTCAGGGTAACGCCCCGTCGCTCGAACCACTCCACGGTGTCGCGCGGCTGCCAGCGGTGAAAGGCTCCGAGCAATTCCCGCTGACCGCGCGGGTAGCGTCGCACCAGCTCCCGCGGGTCAAAGCAGGCGTGCGTTACGTTGCACCGCCCGCCGCCGGAAACCTTCACCTTGGCCAGCGGGTGGGCCGTGGCCTCGTAGATGGTGACGGCGCAATCGGGATTGGCCTCGGCGCAGGCGATCGCGGCAAAATATCCCGCCGCGCCGCCGCCCGCCACGATGATTTGCCGATGCTGCATGAACCCGCAGCGTGCGTCGGCCGGGCGGCGATGTCCAAAAAGAAAAGTGCCGCGGCCCCACGCCGCGGCACTCATCTAACCTGTGACTAACCCTAAACCCGAAAGGGGTCAGTTGGACTTTTTGTCCTGCTTGGGACCACCCGGACCGTGCTCGCGCGCCTTGGCGCGCATGCCATCAAATTTCTTCTGCTGCTCGGGATTCAGGAGGGCGCGGCGTTGTTCGGCGAAGGGCTTGTTGGCTTCCTTCATCTTGGCCCGCTTCTCGTCCTTGGAAAGCGCGGTGTCATTGCGAATGCCCTCGGCGACGGCCCGCTCCTGCTTGCCAATTTCCTTCCACTTCGCCTCCTGTTCGGCGCTCAGGTTGAGTTCCTTGACCGCATGCTCCATCATGGCGCCGGGGCCTCCACGCTCGCCCTTGTGTTTCGGTTGGTCGGCCGGAGGGGCGGCGGGCTCTTCGGCGCGGAGGACGGGGGCTGCCAGCAGCAAGAGGCCGGCGAGGGAGACGATGATTTTGTATGAGTTTTTCATGATTGGTTTTATGATTGCCCGCATACGACGCAGCCTCGCCCCCGAGGTTTCACGGTCGGTTCAGAAATACCGGTCCACGACCCAGCGCCGGGGTGCCGGATGGATGACCTGCCGGCGACCGGATTTCTAGTGGCCGCCCCAGACGAACCGGCTATACCTGCTCCCATGCAATACACCCAGCTCACCGCTGTTGCCCAGCAGGTGGTGGCCGCCGCGCAGCGCCGACTGCCGGCCGCCGTGCGGTCCGCGGCCCAGGCTGTACCCGTTTGCTACGAGCCCCACCCCAACAAAGCCATCTTGGCGGAAGGTTATGATCCGGATATCCTGGGTCTGTTCATCGGCCATATCCACCACGGCGAACTGTCTGACGGCCAGCCCCTGCCACCCCAAATCCTCCTTTTTCTGGAAAACCTCTGGGATCTGGCCGAGGGCGACCCCGCGATTTACCGCGATGAGGTCCGGCTGACCTACCTGCACGAACTGGGGCATTATCTCGGCTGGGATGAGGATGAGGTTGCTCGCCGCGGGCTTGAATAAGGGCCAACCCTGCCGCGCCCCCTCAGGTACCCCCGCTACCCTCTGATAAGTAGGGCTTTCATTTCGGGGCCAAATCTGCTTATTGCGTTCTAAAAACAGCTTTGCGCTGCTGTCGCGCAGGCCCATGCTCCCTCCATCTCTATGAAGAAGTTCCTCCTCGCCCTTTTCTCCGTCACCCTCCTGGCCGGCGCCCTGTCCGCGGCCAACGGTCTAAGCCGCTCGTCCATCGTCGAGCGCCTCGATTCCTGCGAAGCCATCTTGCAGGACCTGCAGGGCAACGTAAAAACGGCCATCCCGGCGGATGTTTTGCACCGCGCCAAGGCCCTCGTGATCATCAATCAGTTCCAGGCCGGCTTCATCTTTGGCATCAAGGATGGCTACGCCGTCGCCTTGGTCCGCCGGCCCAACGGCAAGTGGTCGGTACCCGCCTTCTTCCGCGCCGGCGAGCTCAGCATCGGCCTGCAGGCCGGGGGTAAGTCCATCAACGGGGTCTACGTCCTGATGGACGACGCCACCGTCCGACTGCTGCTGAAAAACCGCATGAATCTCGGCGCCGAGGCCAAGGCCGTGGCGGGTATTCGCGCGGCCGAAAGCGACACCGTCGCCGCCAAGCTCCGCTCGCAGGCCAATGTTCTCGTGTACACCAGCACCGAGGGCCTCTTTCTCGGGGCTTCCATCAAGACCGGCTACATGTCGCCGCACGAGGAGGCCAACCAGATGTTCTACAACAGCAGCAACCGCCTGCCCGAGCTCCTTTTCAGCGACTGGGTCACCCCCCCGTCGGAAGCTCGTTTCCTGATGGATTACGTGACCCGCCTCACCCAGTAATCCTCCCGGCCACCTTGGAAAACCCGCCGTACGCCGGCGGGTTTTTTTGTGCCCCAGTTGGTCGGCGCTAGTACGCTCTACCCGCGCCATTCCCGCAAATAGGCGACGAGGGCCATCAGGACTTCAGCGGCCACGCGCGATTGGGCCTCCCCCCGCGTGGCCCCGGGCATCTCCACCAGACCGGAAATCACCACCACCCGTCCGCCGCGCCGGCGGTGGCACAAGGCCCACCATGCCAGCGGCACTTTCACGCCCGCCGCCGGATTTTTCTGGGCGTAGCCGGTGGTCGCCACGGCGAGATCCGATCCGAACAACGCGCCGGCCCCTTGGGCCATCTCCACGGCCACGCGTTGGGAAACCCCGTTGACCCGCCGCGCATGTGCGCGGTTCACGCCGAGGTGTCGCACCTTTTGGTCCACGTTGTAGGCGGTGATGCCGCCGAGAAAATAGCCGGACGCTCCCGGCACGGCCGCGATGCCCGCCGCCACATGGCCGGCGGTCAGGCTCTCGGCGCACGCCAAGGTCAAGGCCGGCCGGCGCAGGAGGAGTTTTTTCAGTTCAGCGGCAGGATTCATCGGGAGTGGCTCACCGCGAATGCGACAGCAGCCAGGTGTAGAGATCTTGGCCCGCGTAGACGCGTATCCAGGTATCGTGCCCCATGTCCGATTCGATGGTGAAGCGGACGTCCGGATGGCCGAGTTCCTCCAGCTTGTTGAGCAGCGGATAGAAGTACTTGACCGGCACCACCGGGTCGCGCCCCCCGGCAAACACCCACATGGGCAACTTCGCCTGCGCCAAGACCGGGGCCATATCGGGCGAACCAAACCCCACCACGGGAGCGATGGCCGCAAATTTTTCCGGGTGCTTGGCGGCCAGGTACCAGGTGCCCATGCCACCATAGCTCAGGCCTGTCAGGTAAACGCGCCGCGGGTCGCCCTTGTACGTCGCCAGCACATGGTCGACCATCGCCATGACCTCATCGGCGATGGTGTTCCAACCCCGGGGATCGCGGTCAAATTCCGTCAGGCTCGAGTCGCCCGCCGGCAGGGCCTCCGTCAGCTGGCCGTTCATCGGGTCCTTGCCGGTGTAGTGGGCCGGATAGGGATTGATGCCCTTGGCGAGTCGCTGCGGAATCTCCGCCCGCGTGCGGTTCTTGATGTAATCCACCTCGCCTTGGTCATACATCGGCATCTGCGGGGAGATGATCACGAAGGGCAGGTCCTTTTTCTGCGCCCAAGCCTCGAAAACCGGGCCGTGCTTAAGGACGTAGTCGAGTTCGCCCTTGCCGTCTCCCCGCTCGCCGTTGCCGTGCAGGAACAACATCACCGGCCATTTCGCCTGCTGCTTGAAACCGCGCGGCAGATAGACGAAGTAGTCGCGCTCGGCGTTCATCTTGGCGCTGTGGTAGGAAACGCGGAGCAGTTGGGGCTCGGACGGGGAAGCGGCGGCGGTCAGGGTCAGCGCCACCGCGAGAAGCAAGATGCCGATTTTTTGGGTCATGGAAGGAAGGGGGCCCATTGATTGGTAGCGTGATCCGGCCTGACTTCAACTCCAAGCCATGGGAAACGGCGCCGGCGGCCTCACTGCCGCCGCTCCGCCGCGATCACCCGCCGCACCCGCCAGCGCAGGCCCTCGCCCACGATAAATCCTGCACAGGGCGGCGTGCCGCAGCGGCAGGGATGGCTGCGCCACTCGGAAAAATCGAAGCCATAATCGTAGCTCAGCTCCTCGCCTGCCGCGAGGTCCCGGCGGGCCACGATCCAGATCCGGCCACGGATGATCTTCGGCTCGCAGTTCGGCGCACAAGAATGGTTGATTCGCCGCGCCTCGTTCCACCGGACATTGCCGTCGAGGTCGTGGCGCTGATTGAGCTCGAATATATAGACGCAGCCATCGCCGCCGGCCGCCAGCCGCAACAGCCGGTCGGCATCGCGCCGTTCCGCCTCCGCCTTGGTGATGCGTTCCCCAACATACTCGATGATCCGGGTGCCCGCCGGAATCGGCCGGCGGGCATACAGTCCGTAGCCATGCACCGGCGACTGGCTGCGCCGCACCCACGTCTCGCGGCGGGGCGGAAGTTTTTGGGCGGGCCTCATCACTTCAGCTCCAACCCGACCGGACAATGGTCGCTGCCCATGACCTGGGGCTCGATCCAGCCGCGTTTGAGCCGGCCCTTCAGCGCGGCCGACGCCATGAAATAATCGATGCGCCAGCCCACATTGTTGGCCCGCGCCCCGGCCCGGTAGGTCCACCAGCTGTAGTGTCCGCCGCCCGGCTCAAATTGCCGGAAGGTGTCGATGAAGCCCGCCTGGAGGTAGTCGCGAAACCCCGCCCGCTCCTCGTCCGAAAATCCCGGGTTGCCCACGTTTTCCTTCGGCCGGGCGAGGTCGATCTCCTCATGGGCCACATTCAGGTCGCCACAAAAGACCACCGGTTTCTTCTTTTCCAGTTTTCGCACATGGGCCAGCAGCGCGCGGTCCCAGGCTTGGCGGAAATCCAGTCGCGCCAGCTCCGGCTGGGCGTTGGGCACGTAGACCCCGACAAAAAAACAGTCGGCCAGCTCCACCGTGATCGCCCGGCCCTCGGCGTCATGCGCGAGCGAGCCCAGACCGAGCGTGATGCCCAGCGGTTTCTGGCGGCTGAAGACCGCCGTGCCACTGTAACCTTTTTTCTCCGCCGCATTCCAGATCAGCTCGTAGCCCTTCGGCCAGACCACGCCCTGGACATCGCCCGGCAGCGCCTTCACCTCCTGCAGGCAGATGACATCGGCCTGGGCCGCAGTCATCCATTCCAGCAACCCCTTGCCGAGGGCCGCCCGCACGCCATTCACGTTCCAGGAAAGTAATTTCATCCGCAGCTAGTTCGTGCATCCCCCGGGGCACCGCAACATGTTTTGCCTTTCGCCCCGCTGTTTCCCGGTCCAGCTTGCGGTCGTGGCCGCCTGCACCCTGGAACTGAAGACCATCCCGAACGCACCCCGCGATGAGATTGTCGGCTGGCTGGGCTCCGCCCTGAAGGTCAAGGTCCACGCCCCGGCCCTCGACGGCCGCGCCAACGACGCCTTGCTGGAGTTCCTGGCGGAATCACTCGGGCTGCGGCGCAGCGCGGTTGCCCTGATTCGCGGCGAAAAATCACGGCAAAAAATCGTGCACGTGGAAGGGCTGACCTCGACCGAACTCAAGGCTCGCATCACAAGGCTGTTGTAGCGACGACTCGCAACCGCCGCGACTGTGGCCCCGATGACACACACGGTTGTTGCCACGCCCCGCCCGCCCCGCAATTTCTCGCTCCCCGCATGTCCGTCTTTCACCCCCTTCCCCTTGGTCAGCGCATCCCCGGCAGCCCGCACTCGGTGGCGTGCAGCCTGCCGACCATGCGCGATGTCGTCGGTTACGAGGAAGGTCGGCCCGACACCACCCGCCACATCGCCTCCGGCTATCCGCGCTTTGTCGTCCACACCCATGCCAAGCAGCTGTGTGAATACCTTGGCCGGCGCCCGGAGCTCGCGGGGCGCTCGCTCTGGCTTGTCTCCTCGGCGAAAATGGCCGCCGCCCTCGCCGCTCATCTCGGCCGCACCGGCCCGGCGGCCGCCACGGCCTTTGCCGCCGCCGGCCTCGACGGGGTCGCCCACCCGGACACCCCGGAGCTGAACGCCCGGGGCAAAGTCTACCTGCAGAACATCGGTGGCTTCCTGTCCTCCCGCGCGGCCGAGGATCACCAGGTGCGCCTCGGCCTGCTGCCGGCCGCCGAACCGGAGAAGCTTTTCGCCGGCGATGCCACCGCCGAAGTCAAACGCGTGCTCCGCGGTCCTTTTCCCGTGGCCGACGCCGACCTGCTGCTCGCGCCGAGCGGGATGAACGCGCTCTACGCCGCCTTCCGCGCCATCAGCACCGTGCAGGCACGCGCCGGCCGCACCGCGTGGGTCCAGCTAGGCTGGCTGTACCTTGACAGCATCGCCCTGCTGAAGAAGTTCACCCCCGACCCGGCCCAGGATTACCTGCGCCACGGCGATGTCACCGACCTCGCCGGCCTGGAGCAATTGCTCGCCCGCCACAGCTCGCGCCTCGCCGGCCTGATCATCGAGGCGCCGACCAATCCGCTCATTCAGACCGTCGACGTGGCCGCGGCCGTCTCCCTCGCCCGCCGCTACGGCGCCAAGGTCATCCTCGATCCGGCCGTCAGCTCGCCGTTCAACGTCGACTTGCTGCCCCACGCCGACCTCGTCGCCACCAGTCTGACCAAATACACCGCCCACGAGGGCGATGTCATCGCCGGCGCCGTCGTCGTGAACCCCGCCCGGCCCGACGCCGGTGAACTTCGCCAGCTCGTCGCCGCCCAGCTGGAACCCGTGCACCCCCGCGATCTCGCCCGCCTCGCCGCGCAGATCGGCGCCACGCCGGCGATTGTCGCCCGCATCAACGCCAGCACGCTGCAAGTCGCGGCCTTCCTCAGCTCCCACCCGGCCGTGGATAAAGTCTGGTGGGCGCTGCAACCGACGACGAAGACGAATTACCTCAAGATCGCGCGCACCCCGGAGTCGGTGGGCGGCATGATTTCCTTCACGCTGCGGGGCCCGCTCGCCAAATTTTATGATGGGGTCCGCCTGCCCAAGGGCCCGAGCTTCGGCATGACCACCACGCTCATCTCGCCGTTCATCTATCTCGCGCATTACGACCTCGTGACGAGCGCCACCGGCCGCGCCGAGCTCGCCGCCCACGGCCTGACCCCCGACCTGCTGCGCCTCTCCATTGGCACCGAGCCCGTCGCGGACATCATCGCCTGCCTGGCGGAAGCGCTGGCGTAACCCGGCCGCCGTGCGGCGCCCCAGCCGGCAGGAACCATTGTCAACTAATAGTATACTAAGGCCCCACGCGCCTTAGTATACTATTAGTTGACATGTGGCACAGCCGGCTCAGGCCGGAGCCGGGTCTTGTGGTGGAACCGCCAGCTGAGCAGCACGGCCGCGATGCCGAGGCCGAGGGCCAGGCCGACCCACACGCCCACCGGGCCCAGGGCCGTATGAAAGGCCAGCCCGTAGCCAATCGGCAGCGAGATCACCCAGTAGGCCACAAAGGTGATCACGGTCGGGACCCGCACGTCGTGCAGCCCGCGCAGCGCCCCGACGCTGATCACCTGCCCGCCGTCGAAGAGCTGGAAGAAGGCCGCCACCACCAGCAGGCGCGTCGCGAGCGCCGCCACATCCAGGGCCGGGGTGAAGCCCGCCGTGAGGGCCCGGCCCGCCAGCACAAACACCAGCGCGCAGCCCGCCATGTAGACCAGGCCCATGGCCAGCGCGCCAAATCCGATCGCCCGCACCGCCTCCGGCCGGCCTTCGCCATGGGCCCGGCTGATGCGCAGGCTCACGGCCATCGACATGCCGAGCGGAAACATGAAGGCAAACGACGCGCAACCCAGCGCAATCTGGTGCGCCGCCAGCGCCACCGTGCCGAGCCAGCCCATCATCAGCGCCGCCGCAGAAAAGATGCCCGCCTCGAACAGCAGCATGCCGCCCGCCGGGCCGCCCAAGCGCAGCAACTGGACGAAGCGCGCCTTTTCCCAGCCCGTCCACCGGGCCGCCCGGACCACGGCAAAATGCCGCGAGTGCCGCAGCCACAGGTGAAGAGCGGCCACCGCCGCCAGCCGGGCGCAGAGCGTCGCGAGGCCGGAACCCACCAGCCCCAGCGGGGGACACCCCAGGTGGCCGAAGACCAGCACCCAATTGAGCAGGGCATTCAGGCCGACATCAGCCAATATGATGGCCATCGGCACCCACGGCTGGCCGAGGGACTCGGCGAACTGGCGCTGCATCTGGAAGACCAGCGCCGGCACCACCGAGGCCGCGATCAGCAGAAAAAAAAGCCGGACGATCGCCACCACCTCCGGGGGCTGGCCAAAATGGGCCAGTTGGGTCGAGAGCAACCCCATCAGACCCAGGGCCCCGAGCCCGACCACCAGCGCCAGCGCCCGGCCATGCCGCAGCCAGGCCGCACAGCCGACTTCATCACCGGCCCCATGGTCGCGGGCGGCATACACCCCGGCACCCAGCAGCAGGCCGATACCCACGACATAAAAAGTGCCAAACACACCATTGGTGAACGCCGCCGCCGCCAGCGGCACGGTGCCCACCCGCCCGATGAACGCACTGTCGGTCAGGCCGATCAGCATCTGGCTCATGTGCCCGACGATGATCGGAAAGGCCAGCGCCAGCGTCGGGCGCAGTTCACGGCGGATTTCCAGAGTGGTACTCACCCGCCTACGAAGAGCAGGAAGCCGACTTCGAGCAACGTGTTTTCGCCGACGGATTTCTTTCGGCGCCGCCGCCGCGGACGGGGCCGCCGGTCGCGAACAGCGAATCAATCGTACCACGGGGATTTCGGCCGGATAGGCATAAAAAAACGGGGCCGCCTTCGGCCCCGCAAAAAAACCGCTGCTAAGAAGTTTATTTCGCTGCGGCGGCCAGTTCCGCCCTCACCGCCGCCAGATCCGCCTGAAATTCGGGGCTGCGGAGAAAATCCCGGGCCAGTTCCTGGCCCAGCACGCGACCCGCATAGACGTCGGTCGGATAATGCACGCCGCCCTGAATGCGCAGCCAGCCCGTCTCGCGGCCCAGGGCCAGGAGCGCCTCACGCTTTTCCGGGAACAATTCAGCGAGCAGCAGGGTAAAAACCGTGCCCCGGGTGGAATGACCGCTCGGGTAGCTGTAATGCGTCGGGTCCTCATGCTCCGTCGAGTGCGCGAAGCGCTGCGGGTCGATGTGATAGGGCCGCGGGCGCTTCCAGTAGGCCTTGGCCTGGTCCGTAGTCGCCTTGGCCTCCGCCTCGACCTTTTGGAAGAGCGCCTCGGTCCGGGGAAACTTGCCCGCGACAAACCAGGTCCCGATCACCGGGGCGTAGTGGAAGATCGTCAGTTTGTTCTGCGCCTTGGCACGGGCGGACTCCTCCGGCGTCGCGCTGCTGTAGACCGCGTAGGTCATGGCCAGATCAGCCTTGTCCTCGCCGGAACTCGCCGCCGGGGGCGGGGCCAAGAGGGCGATGGTGTCGGGCTGACCTGCGGGCAGATAGCCTGCAGTGAGTCGCCCGCCGAGGGCGAGCAGCAGTCCGACAAGGATCGGACGGGTGAAACGAGGGAATAATTGCATGGGCGGGTTGGTTTAGAATTCGGCGGAAACCGTCAGGAAGTAGTTGCGCTCCGGGAGCACATTAAAGGCATCCCCGGCGTAGAACTTTGCCGCGCTCGCATCGACGCCGTCGAGCACCTGCACCTTGTTGTTGAAGACATTGCTGACCTGCAGGCGAACCTTGAGGCTGCGAATGAAGCCCCGGTCGAGCCGCTGGCTGTAGCCGACGGACAAATCGCCGAGCCAGTAGTCACTGCTGTGCCCCACGCGGGAAACGCCGCCACCGGCCACGTCGGGATTGGTGAGCGTGTCGTAGACTTTCCAGCTACCGACATATTTCTCGGTGAACGAGCCGAAGAATCCGCTCTTGTGATCATAGATCAGCCCGTAGGCCATGGTCGTCTCGGGCACGGTCGGCACGGCCAATTTGGAACCCTTGAACTCCGCCTTGTTGTAGGAGCCGTTGCCGTAGAGGCTGAGGCCTTCGCCGAGATAATACGTGGCCTCGACCTCGGCGCCACTGTAGTAGGCGCCACCCGCCACCCCGATGTAGGCCGGATCGCCGGATGAACTCGTCGGGCCTTTGTACGCATAGTTCTTGAAATCGATGTAATACAGGTCGGCGGCGGCATTGAATCGGTCGTGCTTGTAGACCGTGCCCACCTGGTAGTTCATGGATTCCTGCGGCTTGACGGTGTTGCTCACGGGGTCGTCCACATAGAACTGGTTGAGATTGGGTGCGAGCAGGCCCTGGGCAACCTGGGCATAGGCCGACCAGTCGGAGTTGATGCGGTAATTGGCCGCGACCGAAGGCAGCACCTTCGTCACCGTGTGCGCATAGTAGAGCGGTTTCCGGGCCTTCGTCTGGTTGATCTCAGCCTCGATATCGCGGGTGTAGTCATAGTATTTGATGCCGCCATTGAGCGTCAGATCATTCGACACCTGCCATTCATATTCCGCGAAAGGCTGCAGTGTCTTGGCGAAGGCGACCATCTTGTAGCTGTAGTTGTAATTTGCCGCGCCCACCGCCGTGGAAGGATTGGCCGCCACCGGGGCGAACTGGTTCGTGGTCGTGGCGAGGTCGATGGCGGTGTCGCCCGTGGCGGTGTAGTTTAGCCCGTACAGGTAACGCGGGTTGCGGCTGTATTCGATCCAAACGCCGGTCTTGAACGTGCCCAGCTTATCCTTGTGGCTGACGATGAAGTGGTCGCCGTAGGTGCGGTAGTTGTTGACCTTGTAGGAACCGATGAAGTTAACCACGCTGGCAACTGTCTTTGTCTTGGGCTTCTCCCGGCTCTCGTTGTTGTAGAAATAGGTGTAGACCTTGTTGCTCAGTTCCCAGCCGCCACCGAGATTGCTTTCCAGCCCGAGGTACTCGAAATCGGCCTGCTTGTCCTGAAAATTGTAGCCGCGGTAATCGGTCTTCGCCGGATCGTTGCCGAGGCCGTAGTTGCGGCCGAGGGTGTCGATCTGGGCCTGCGACACCGTGCCGGGATTACTGAAGTGAATGTTGTTATAACTGCTCAGAAAGGTGAGGTTCGTGCGTTTGCCGACCGGCTGGAGGTACTTGATGTAGAAAGTGTCGCGCTTCATGTCCGAGTTGGTGCGGTAGCCGTCGGTCTTCATGTTCTGGTAACTGCCGATCACCGAGGCCCCGTTGACGGAGGCGAGCAGGCCGGAGTTGAACTCGAAATGCCCCAGCTCGGTGTTCCAGCTGCCGTAGCTGAGGGTCGGCACGAAGGACATGATGGTGCGCGGATCCTTCGAGTACATGGCGAGTGTGCCGCCAAAGGTGGCCTGCCCGATGGTGCTGGCGGTGCCCGGTCCGCGATCGATCTCGATCTTGCCAATCAGCTTGGCCGGAAAATAGCTCGTGGTGTGGTGGGAGTAATCATTCTGGTCGCCAAACGGGATGCCGTCGAACGTCACGTTGTAGGAATTGTCATCAAAGCCGCGCAGCGTGAGATGCTTGGATTCGCTCAGACCCGGGCCGTTGGTCTCAACGTTGGAGACACTAGGCGCAATGTTCGCGATGGTGGCGAAATCCGCCGTCGGGGCCACTTGGTTGGCGATATAGTCGAGGCTGATGACCGAAAGCGGTTGCAGCGCTTCCAGCTTGCTGTCCGTCGGCGCTTGCGTGAGGGCTGAAACGCGGGTCGCCCGGACCTCGATGTCCTCGAGCCGCACCGAGGCCGCACCGTCATTTTCCGCGGCGGCGCCCGCAGCCGCATGCAGCGCGAGGGGCGCCAGCGACAGCACGGCCGTCAGCGCAATTAAATGAAAAGAACGAACAAGTCGGTTGGGTGTTAGGTTCACGACTCAATGCAGATGGCGTGGAAATCCGGGGCAAGACGGCAGAGGGCGGTTTTGTTACGGCCGCGTGATAAGGAAGTGTCGTCAAGGTGAACGGACCAAGTTTCGCCATGGAGTGGTCTCGCGGGTCTGGGCTCGCCACCCGCGAGCGGCCGGCGGCAAGGTTGCGCTTGCGTGCCGCCGGGCTTCGCCGGATTTTTCCGGCATGCTCAAGGGAAGCTTTGATTTGCCCGTGCTCTTCGACCTCGGCGCGACCTTCGCCTTCGCGCTGTCGGGCGCGCTGGCCGGCCGCAAGCGCAACTACGACATCGTCGGCGTGGTGGCGCTGGCGCTGGTGACCGGCATCGGCGGGGGCCTGATCCGCGACGGGATCTTCATCCAGGGCGCCCACACCCCGCTGCTCACCAACCCGCACTACATGGAGGTGATTGCGGCCGCCGCGGTCTGCGGCATCATCTTTGGCGCGCGCATCCACCGGTTCGCCCGGCTCATCGCCGTGGTCGACGCCCTCGGCCTGGGCGCCTACGCCGCGTTCGGGGTGCAGAAGTCCCTGCTTGCCGGGATCGCCCCGCCGGCCGCCATTTTGATCGGCGTCATCAATGCCGTGGGCGGCGGCGTGCTGCGCGACCTGCTGTGCCGCGAGGAACCGCTGGTGTTCAAGCCGGGACAGTTCTACCTGCTCACCGCGCTGGCGGGGGCCGTCACCTTCTTTTTCTGCAGCGTCACCTTGGAACTGTCCGCCAACTCCTCCGCCATCGTGGCCGTGGCCCTGACGTTCATCTTCCGGACCCTGACCATAGCGCTGAACTGGCGCACGGCCCCTGTCGCCTCCGGCAGCATCTTCGAAAACGACGAGCCCCCGGCTGGGAACGCCTAGACATTTTCTGGCATGTTGGACGCGCTTTGTTGTAGCCGGCCTCGCTGAGGCCGGTCTGAAGA
>JBAXWQ010000350.1:0-2442 GCA_037128315.1 Opitutia bacterium
GGTAGACACTGGCCGCTGGATGCGGGGTCTGACTGAACGCCTTGAGGCCTGGGTTCACCTGGCCTCCGAGCCCAACCTGGATGCCCGGGAGGTGCCCATGGATCCCGACCTGGCGGACCAGATCTACGAACTGGATCGCTGTATCGAATGTGGTTGTTGCATCGCCGCCTGTGGTACCGCCCGGATGCGGGAGGATTTTCTGGGAGCAGTGGGTCTTCTCAAGATCGCCCGTCTGCGTCTAGATCCTCGGGATAGTCGTGATGATGCCGATTATTACGAAGTGGTAGGCGATGATCGTGGAGTGTTTGGCTGCATGACTCTACTCGGCTGCCAGGATGTTTGTCCCAAGGGGCTGGCGTTACAGACTCAGATCGCCTTTCTACGGCGCAAGATGGCGCGTCGGTTCCACAAGACTGGGCCATATGAATAGCAGATGATACAGAGCCTCCGTACTTATATAATAGCCATGCCTCATGGTATAGTCGCCGAGTGTGAGTGTATGAATGTTGGAACAACATTGTTTGTGGAGAAAACCTAAAAATGAAGATCGGTGTTCCCAAGGAAATCCATCCAGAAGAGACGCGCGTTGCGGCGACGCCGGAAACCGTCGCACAGCTGCGAAAATTAGGCTTTGAAGTCGCGATCGAGGCGGGGGCTGGCACCGCCGCGAGCTTCCCCGACGCTACCTATCGAGAACAAGGTGCCGAGATCGTTGAAGATCTCCGGGCACTATGGGCACAGTCAGACATTGTGCTTAAGGTGCTGGCTCCCGAGAACCATCCAGCACTTGGGGTTCACGAGGTGGATTTGCTGCCCCGGGGTGCCACGCTCATTAGTTTCATTTGGCCGGCACAAAATCCGGATCTGATGCAGCGTCTGACCACACGTCAGGCCACGGTGCTGGCCATGGACTGTGTCCCACGTATCTCCCGGGCGCAAAAACTGGATGCCCTGAGTTCCATGGCCAACATCGCCGGTTATCGTGCGGTCATTGAGGCGGCCAATTGTTTTGGCCGCTTTTTTACCGGCCAGATAACTGCTGCGGGTAAAGTTCCCCCCGCCAAGGTGATGGTCATTGGGGCCGGGGTAGCGGGACTCGCCGCCCTTGGCACTGCCAATGGTCTAGGTGCCATCGTGCGTGCCTTCGACACCCGTCCCGAGGTCAAGGAACAGGTGGAAAGCATGGGCGCGGAATTCCTTGAGCTGGACTTCAAGGAGGAGGGGTCTGGCACGGGTGGCTACGCCAAAGTGATGAGCCCGGAATTCATCAAGGCAGAAATGGAACTGTTTGCCCAGCAGGCCCGGGAGGTGGACATTATCATCACCACAGCCCAGATTCCCGGCAAAAAAGCTCCGCTTTTAATCACTGCGGACATGGTCAAGTCCATGCGTCCAGGGAGTGTCATTGTCGATCTAGCGGCGGTTCAAGGCGGTAATTGTGAACTGACCGAGCCAGGCCAATCCGTGGTTAAGCATGGGGTTGCCCTCATCGGTTATTTTTCCCTGCCGACCCGTTTACCCACCCAGGCCAGCCAGCTTTACGGCACCAATCTACGCCACCTGCTCACCGACGTTTCCGGTCATCGGGATCGAGTCGGGTGATGCGAATCTCCGCGACGACCGCGCGGTCGTCGCGCCGAGAAACGATTCCATGCGCCTCGCGATCGCTCAGTCGGATGCAGCGGGCGTGCCCGTCGGCGACGGTCTCGTAGATTTCATGCAAATCGCGTCCGCCTATGGTCACGACATGCGTGGCGAACCCCAGTTCCAACGTGCCCTGGTCCAGGCTCAACTCCAGCTTCAGGAGCAACGCGTACGGAAGCGCAATTCGCTCCCGCGTCGACTCGAACCTCAGAAACAAGCCCGGAGTTGCCGTGCGCTCGATGTCGTTTGGCCGGGGCCGTAGGGGTGTACCGTCGCGTGTTTCGATCATGGTAGGTTACATCCGCATTCGCATTCCGGGTTGTTCCGGGGAGGCGAGTGGGCGCGACGGCTGCATCTCGCCCCAAACCGGCCGCAGCTCCACTGGCGTCGGCTGATTCGCGACGGCCGGGCGCACTGCCGGCTTTTCGACCGGATACTCCCGCTCCACCGCACTCGGTGTCGCAGGCCCCGCTGTCGCCGCGGTCAGTTGTCGGATGCGTTGCAGGTAACGCCACCCGCGAGCCAGCAACGACTGCAGGTCGAGCCCAACCATCTGCCGCCGCACGAATTCTGTTGCCGACAGCCGGTTCTCGGTGCGCAACCCAGCACCCTCAAGAAAGGACTCACGATCGGGCACAAACACCCGTATCGCCTCTCGACCGCGGGTGGCCGAAACGTAGAGCCCTTCGCGTGAGGCCGCTCCGGCCAGAAACACCCTGTCGACCGTCAGGCCCTGAGCCGCATGGGACGTCATGGCGTAATGTGGAGCTCCACATTACGCCATTAATGTGAAGCGAC
>JBAXWQ010000351.1:0-2422 GCA_037128315.1 Opitutia bacterium
GGCGATGAAGTCGGAGCATGAGGCCGTGCGCTTCATGCTGGCCGACGGGCTGGGGCACGGCCCGGACGCCGCC
The DNA here is from genome assembly GCA_037128315.1 of Opitutia bacterium. Lineage (GTDB taxonomy): Bacteria > Verrucomicrobiota > Verrucomicrobiia > Opitutales > Opitutaceae > Lacunisphaera. Next base: position 74 of record JBAXWQ010000351.1, read on the forward strand.
GCAGCAGCCAATCAGGCGGTCGCCATTTTTGCAGAACAAGCCCGGCGCAGCCCGGCGGAGTGGGTGCGCCTGATTCACGCCGGCCTGCGCGGCACGCGGGGCGCAGCCGTCGCGGTGGCCGAGGTCGTCTTGACAACGCGCGGCGTCCGCTACGCAGGCGTGGGCAACATCTCCGGGCTGATTTTGACCGGGGGAGCCGCCCACAACCTGGTTTCCCACAACGGCACCGCCGGGGTTGAAGCGCGAAAAATCCAGGAGTTCAGCTATCCCTGGCCGGAGGATGGGCTGCTCGTGCTGCACTCGGACGGGTTGGCCACGCATTGGTCGCTGGCGGATTATCCGGGCTTGGCGCAGAAAGCTCCGGCGCTGATCGCCGGCGTGCTGTTCCGCGATTACCAACGGCTGCGTGACGACAGCACCGTAGTGGTTGCCAAGGTGGCGGGACGCAGGGTGATGGAATGAATGCCGCCATTACCCGTGTTGAACTCCGCTTCGAGCAGGATATCGTTTACACCCGTAAGCAGACGCGGCTTATTGCCGAAATACTGGGTTTCGACAGTCTGAACCAGACCCGAATCAGCACCGCCGTTTCGGAAATTGCCCGCAACGCCCTCCAGTATGGTCATGGCGGCGAGGTTATGTTTTACCTTGAGGAAGTTGCGCCGTCACCGCCGTGCTTCACTATTGTCGTGCGTGATCACGGGCATGGCATTGCCGACCTCGATGCCATCCTGGAAGGGCGTTACACTTCCAGCACAGGCATGGGGTTGGGAATCGTCGGTAGCCGTCGGTTACTGGATCATTTTCACATCGAGACCAGACCCGATCAGGGCACCACCGTAACGCTCGGAAAATGGCTCCCTCCCTCTGCCCCGCCGGTCACGCCGGTCGTGTTGCGGCGCATCGCGGAAGCGCTTGCTACAAGCCGTGCCGATGTGACGTTGGATGAAATCCACACCCAAAATCAAGAGTTGCTCGCCACCCTCGAAGCGCTCCGCCAGCGCGACGAGGAATTGCAGCGCATCAATGCTGAACTGACCGAGACCAATACCGGCGTGGTTGCGCTCTATATTGAACTGGAGCAGCGCAGCGAGCAACTCCAACAGGCCCAGCAGAAGCTTCTGGCCCGCAACGATGAGCTGAAAGGCTTCGCCTACACGGTCTCGCACGATCTAAAAGCGCCGTTGCGCGGCATCGCCGGCTACACCCAGGAGCTGGAGCGCAATCATGGCAGTGGCCTTAGCGAACGCGCCCGGTTCTGTATGAACCAGATAATCACGGCCACCCACAACCTGGAGCGCCTGATCGACGACCTGCTGCACTTCGCACGCCTGGACGCCGAAACCCCCGCGCTCACGGCGGTGGCTTTGCCTGGTCTGGTCGCCGCCATCCTGAAAGACCGCAGCCTGGTGATTGACGGACAGCACGCGGAAGTGACGGTGGATATCCCCTTCACGACGTTGTGGACGTGGGAAATAGGGTTAATGCAAGTGCTGACCAACCTGATCGACAATGCCCTCAAATACAGCAGCAAGGCCAACCCGCCGCGCGTCGGCATCCGGGCCGTGGAAGCGGACACCGGCTGGCGGCTTAGCGTCAGCGATAACGGTATCGGCTTTGATATGAAATACCATGAACGCATTTATGGACTGTTTACCCGGCTGGTGCGTGCGGAGGAATTTGAGGGCACCGGGGCGGGCCTTGCCATCGTCAAAAAGGTGCTCGACAAACTGGGCGGCAGTATCCGCGCCGAAGCGCAACCGGGGTTGGGGGCCACCTTTTATATCGAGCTGCCCAAACCCCAAACCCAAACAGAAACCGAGGTTTTGCCCTTATGAATTCCCAATCCGAAATCCGTCATCTGAACGCCTTGGCCCGTTCCATCCTGCTGGTGGAGGATAACCCCATGGACATTGACTTCGCCCTCCTGGCCTTCGAGGAAAGCAAGATCGTCAACCCCGTGGTCATTTGCCGCGACGGCGAGGAAGCCCTGGCGTTCATCAACAGCCATTCGGCCCCGGAGGATCCGGAGCTGCCCATCATAGTGCTGCTGGATCTGGGCCTGCCCAAGGTGGACGGCATCGAAGTCCTGCGCCACGCCCGGCAGCACCCCATATGGAAACAGATTCCCTTCATCGCCCTGACCAGCTCGCGTGAGAACTCCGACATTTCCGAGGCCTACGCGTTGGGCATCAACTCCTACATCGTCAAGCCGGTGAACTTCGCCACATTCGCCGACGTAGTGAAGCACTTCAAGGCCTATTGGCTGTTGATCAATGAGCCGCCCTTTGCCGAGCCCGACCGGAGGCCACGATGAAACCGACCCTCCGGCTCCTCTACGCTGAGGAC
>JBAXWQ010000352.1:0-2416 GCA_037128315.1 Opitutia bacterium
CGCCGGGCTTGCCGAGATCCGGGTCCCGGACATCGTCACCGTGCTGGCCAAACACCGGCCGGATGTGGTCCTGCTGATGAGCGGCGCCAACGGTTTTGATGCCGCCGCCCGGGAGCGCCTGATCCGCACGCTCCTGGCGCACTTCCGCGGCCGCTTGCTGGTGTCCACCATTCCCCCGCAGTGCCCGCCGCGCACCGGTTTCGAACAGGTGGCGGCCTACAACGCCGTCCTGCCCCCGCTGGTGACCGCCCTGCAGGTGGACGGCCATGCCGTCACCCTGGTTGGTTACAAATCGGGCACCGGCCGGCTGGAGGATGCGGTGTTCATCTTCAAGAATTCGTGGGGGGCGGACTGGGGTCAGGGCGGTTATGGCATGGTCACGTACGGCTATCTCAGCCAACACTTGAACGACGCCGTCCTCCTGGAGGTCCAGCCGGCCCGGTTGTGATGAAGTCGACGGTCTGCGGGTCCGGTGCAGGTGAAGCGGGCGCGGGACAACGCCGCAGGAAGCTGGCGTCGAACGACCTTCACCCTTCCGTCTTTTCGCGATTTCTGAATCATTGGGCTGATGCTGCCCGACTTTGAGTCCCGCCTGCGCACCCTGGCCGGGGTGATTGTGCGCGTCGGGCTCAATCTCCAGCGCGGCCAGCGCTTGCTGATCACGGAACCCTACGAACTCCAGGGCGTGGCGCGCAGCGCGGAAATTATCGTCGCCGCCGTGCAAACTGCCGCCCGTCAGGCCGGCGGGCGCCAGTCGGCCGGACCGGAGGTTATTTGGGGCGATGGCCCACGGCTCCGCGAATTCGCAGCCCAGGCCGATTGGTCGGGGTACGCCAGACTCGTCGCGGCGAACGCCGCGGTGATGCAAGCGGCGATCGACCACGGTGACGCCCTCCTCTTCCTGCAAGGCAGCCAACCGCAATTGATGGCCGGAGTCCCGGCGGATCGCGTCAACGAACTCCGTCGCATCGGCGGGAAATATTTTGGCCCAATCGCCCAGCAACTCCTGGCTGGCGCGACCAACTGGACCGCCGCACCGGCCCCATCAGCCGGCTGGGCCGAGGCGGTCTATCCCGACTTGCCGGCAGCATCACGTCTGGCGGCACTCTGGGAGCTGGTTCTGACCACGTGTCGGGTCGGGCCGATGCTCCCGAGCGAAGCCGCAGGCCCTCTCCAGCCGACGCCAGCCCAAGCCTCCGCTGCAGCCATCCCAGCTTGGGAATCGCACCTCGCCGAGTTGGATGACCTCCGCACGAGATTAAATCAGGCGCGTCACACTGTCCTGCATTATGTAGGTCCCGGCACGGATCTGCGGGTCACGCTACCGCCTGAACATCGCTGGGCTTCGGCCCGATTGAAAACCACCTCCGGTCTTCCCTTTGTGGCGAATTTGCCGACGGAAGAAGTCTTCACCCTGCCCCAGCGCGATTCCGCCGAGGGCACCGTCAGCATAGCCCGTCCCGTCAACTACGGTGGCACGACCATCGAGGGCATCGTGCTGGAGTTTCGCCGGGGCCGCGTGGTCCGGGCGGCGGCCCGCAACAATTTAGCGCTGCTTGAGCAAGTGCTGGCCGAGGATGAAGGCGCCGCCCGCCTGGGTGAGGTGGCCATGGTGTTGCACGAGACGGCGCTGGCCAGCGCCGGCCGGAACTTTCATCACCCCCTGCTCGATGAAAATGCCTCGAGCCATATCGCGCTGGGGGATGCTTATGATTTTTGTTTGAGCACACCGAACGCCGCGGCGAAAAATCGCAGCAGGATTCACCTGGATCTGCCCATCACGGCCACGGCCGCGCTGGCCTGAATCCTGAGCCGCTTACTGTAGGAACGGCTTTATGCCGCGATCATGGGCACCGGAGAGTAACCCAGGTCTTAAAATCGGGGCGTAAAGCCCCTCCTACAGCCGGGATGGTTTGCCGTTTCCGGAGATCGTAATGGAAGGACGCCGCTGCTGCGCCCGCTTAGGGCAGCCACGGGAACTTTTCCGCCTTCGGTTTTCTTTTTTCCTTCTGGGCGGTCATGAACTCCTTCGCCTCTTCCGTCATGTAGTAAAGCATGGTGGCGTTGCCGGCGAGTTCCTGGATGCCGCTCTGCCCGTCGAGCTCGGCATTAAAGGCCGACTTCAGGCACCGGATGGCGAGCGGGCTGCGCTGGAGGATTTCCTTGGCCCACGCCACGCCTTCGGCTTCGAGGTCCTGCACCGGGACGACCTTGTTCACCAAACCCATGGCGAGGGCCTCCGCCGCATTGTATTGCCGGCACAGGAACCAGATCTCCCGCGCCTTTTTCTGCCCGACCATGCGGGCCAGGTAACTGGTGCCGAAGCCGCCGTCGAAGCTGCCCATCTTGGGGCCAACCTGGCCGAAGATCGCATTGTCCGCGGCGATTGTCAGATCGCACATCACATGCAGGACAT
>JBAXWQ010000353.1:0-2360 GCA_037128315.1 Opitutia bacterium
CCTGGCGGCGGACGCCCTCATCGATCACGAGTGCACCACGCTCAAGAGCTATATCCTCCAACTCCCCAACCCGGTGCCAGAGCAAGAGGGTGAGAAAACTCAGGAGGCCGCGGTCGCCGCCGCCTACCGGGCGGTTCACGGCCACAAGTTCAGGCCCACGCCGCTCAAGGCGTAGCCGACGGCGTCCTCCGCCGGGGGTGCGCCGCGCCACTATCTCTCGCCGCCCCATCACCCCCCCCCGCTCGAGTGGGCGAAGGCCCCAAAAGGACCAGAACTGCACCGTCCCGCAGACCTTTCCCATCCGCAGAATCAGGAACTCGAGCGAACGGCAGCAAGGGGAACAGCTCCGTCGCAATGAGGGGGCGCGATCCCGCGGCGGCCGCCGGCGGGACCTGAATGATGATTATTGATTACTGAGCCGGGAAACCAGGCCCGCGAAGTCTTCAGGCGACGGGATCAAGTTTCAGGCTTCTCTGTCGCCAGATGTGGGACGGGTGCCCTCACCCGTCATCTCCCATACGCGGAGTGATTGCCCTCCGCCCACACGATGCATCAACGGTGGCCACCCGGCAACTCTGCGTGGGTCAGCGTCTCGTAGTTCAGGTTCCAGATGGCCCGGAGTGAATCGGTCCGGATTTGCTCCGTGATCAGACGCTGGGTGTACGGCAGGGAGAGTCCGACCCGGTTGTGGTAATGGTTGTAGCCTATCTCCCACGTATTGGAGCGCTCGTGGTCCGGCAGATCCTTGGTGCTGACCCCGAGCATCGAACCGGCGAGAAACTGCTGGGCCAAGAGTTCCATCGCGGCGGTATAACGGGCCTGGTTCCCGGTGTAGACGTCCACCCCCTGATGCCAGGCAGTCTCGGCGGCATGAAGGGCCGAACCCAGCGCATACTGGGCATGATGGCCGTTGTCGCGGCAGGTTTCCTGGGTCAGGCCGTCGACCCACTTGACGGGATAGTACCAAAACTTCTTCAGATCCCCGTTATCGCCTTCAATGGCGTGGGGCAAGGGACCATCCGCGGTCAGATAGAAGTAGGCGCGGCTTCGTTTATTCAGGCGCTCAATTCCCTGGCGGAACAGCGCCTCGTCTTCGTTGAAGACCGCAATGGCCATCATGGCGTCGATCTGGGTCAGGTCGTTGTTGCCATTCCAGGGACTGGCCGTCGTCAGCTGCGGATAGAAGGCGCGCCGAAACATCGCTTGCAGCTTTCCGATCTCAGCCGCGCTCCACCCGGGATACAGTCGCATGATTTCCGCGGCTGGCGCCATGACGGCGCCGATCCACCCGGCCTGTAGCCGGTCTTGCAGGGTGCCGGCGGTGAAGGCCTGGAGATCGCTCCACGAATTGAGGATGGCAATGGAGCTCCGGGCATAGGCCTCGTCGCCGGTGAAATACCACAGCAGCGCCTGGCTATAGGCGGCGGCCGCGTCGTAGCGGGAAATGTTCGCGTCCTCGTTTTTGGAATTGATGTTGGCCAGCCCGTGCGGACCCATGTGCGCGTAGCGCGACGCCTTAATCAGCTCGAGTTCGCCCGTCCACGGCTGCGCCCCGGCCTGGATACGCCCCTTGATAAAGTCCAGTTCAGCCCGGGAACTGAGTGCCCCAGGATGGACAAAGGTCAGGGCGGAGGCAGAGACAGCCCAGAGGCTGATGGCCGTGAATACTGACAAAACAATCTTCATGATGTATTGGGTAAGCGAAACAACCGATGAGCAAGAATCCAGCCAGCGCAAGGCAACCTTAAAAGCCTCCGAGCAGACGAAGCCCGACCCCACCCCTGGAGTCGGGCCGATCTACCTTAACCAAACTCCACCTCGAGGGTGGAAACTCTGCTGATCGCATTTGAGCGGCTCAGAAACTGAGGCCAGATTTGAACCGCAGTGAATGCCCCATCGCTCGAATGCGGGGCATTCACCGAAGCAACCAAATCAGAACTCGATGGTATTCCGCAGAGACCAGGTCATACCGTCGGCGATGCGATACTGGGCCGGGCTGCCGTCCGGATTCACGCTGACTGGAATCAAGCGGGGGTTGTCAGCAATATTACGGACGTTGAGTTGTATACTCCATTGGACTTTGCTTCTGAGCCGGCGAGTATAGCCAATCCAGCCATCGATGTTCCGTTCCGCTCCACCCATAATAGGACGGGTGACATCCAGCTTGGTCTTGGTGTCGTTGAAGGCGTATCCGAGAGTAACCTTATCCTGCCAGCGGTAACCGGCACCGATATTGACGCCCTTCAACATGCCTGTCTCGAAGCGGTAATTGTTGACGAGGTTAAAGTGCCATTGGCGAATCTCGGGAGCCTGCTGGCCGTCCGCCTCCTTCTGCAACTGATAGGGATTCCATGCCGTCT
>JBAXWQ010000354.1:0-2343 GCA_037128315.1 Opitutia bacterium
GTGAAGTTTAACCTCATCCCGTTGGTGGGCGACCTGGCCCGGTTCATGAACAACCCGGGATTTGTCCAGCAGTGCTTTGTGACCAATGAGCCGTTCTTTGCCCGGCAGCGCGGCGCGAAGGTGGGGGCCCTGCTCATCGCCAACGACACCTATGAGCCGTACCGGGTGATGTTCACCAGCACGGAGTTTCTGCGCGACCATCCCACGGTGGTGGGAAAATTCGTCCGCGCCAGCATACGCGGCTGGATCGACTATCTCGGCGGGGATCCGGCGCCGGCCAACCGATTGATCGCGGCCCGGCGCAGCGATTTGTCGCCCGAGTTCATGGCGTACAGCATCAAGGCGATGAATGACTACAAACTCGTGGCCGGTGACCCGACCAAGGGCGAGCAGACCGGCCAGTTGACCGCGACGCGCCTGCAAAAACAGATCAACCTCCTGCAGGAAGTCGGCGTCCTGGACAAGCCGGTGGCGGTAAGCGACGTCGCCACGTTTGAATTTCAACCGGCACCCCGCTGATAAGTGCGGACGAACAAGGATCCTACCAATAGCCCACGGAACACACGGAATACACTGAAAAAGTGGTCTATCGCCTACGCTCCTTCCGTGTGTTCCGTGGGCCACATTCCTCGAGATTAGATTAGTGTTTATTAGTGTCCATTAGTGGTTACCTCTGAATCAAATTATACCCCATGACTATCGAAGCCAAACTCACCGAACTCGGCCTGACCCTGCCCAATCCGCCCGCCGTCGCCGGCAGCTACGTGCCCTTCATCCGCACGGGCAATCTGCTTTATCTCGCCGGCACCATCAGCTCCTTCAACGGGACGATGACCCATGTCGGCCAGGTCGGCGCGGAGCAGACGGTGCAGACCGCCTACGCGGCGGCCAAGATCTGCGCCTTGAACACGCTCGCCAATATCAAAGCGGCCACCGGCAGCCTCGACACCGTGAAGCAGTTCGTGCTGGTCACCGGCTTCGTCAACGCGGTCAGCGGCTTCACCGAAAGCCCGGCCGTCATCAATGGTGCGTCGGAGCTGTTTGGCCAAGTCTACGGTGACGCTGGCAAGCATGCCCGGGCCGCCGTGGCCGCGGCCGGTTTGCCCAAGGGTTCGACGGTTGAGATCCAGGTGATCGTGGAGCTAAATAGTTGAGAGTTGAGAGCCAAGGCGCTCATGCCCTCAACTCTCAACCAATAACTCTCAACCAGCCGCGCCAGGCGCGGCCTACAGCTTCTTCGTCAGCACCTTTGAATTCCGTCCGCTCTCCTCGTAGGCTTTCAGGCGGGACTCCGGCAGCACGTCCTTGTCCGCTTCCTCGAAGCCGACCACGGACGTGAAGAACGAAAAGGCCTGGGTGGAGAGGGCGATGACGGTGGTGGCGCCGCGCTCCTTGGCCACCAGGCAGGCATAATCGACCATCTTCTTGCCGATGCCGCGGTGATGGTAGAAGGGCATGACATACAGGGACCCGACCTCGGCGAATTTCGCCTTGTCGGCGTAGAGCTGGAGCGAGACGCAGGCGATGATGTTCTCGTCGATCTCGAACACGTAGAACTGCTCGATATTCTTCTCGATCGCCGCCTGGGTGCGGTACAGGAGCTCCTCCCGCTTCACGGCCTGCCGGGTGAGGTTGTAGATGGCGCGGACATCCCGCTTCGTCGCCTGCCGGATCTGCTGGTACTCGTTGCCGTGGATCAGCGTGCCGACGCCCTCGTTGGAGAAAATCTCGTTCAGCAGGCCGTCCAGCATGCGTCCATCGATCAGGTGGATGCGCGGCGTGCCGGTCTCGACCGCCTTGACGGCATGCATGGCGGTGCTGCGCATGGGCTCGTTGATCGACTCCGGCTTGCTGTCCAAAATGGCGCGCAGCGTCGCGGCGGCGATCTGGTGCTGGAGCTTGCCGTTGATCTCGAGGCCCTCGTGCGGCGTCAGGTAAATAATCTTCGTCGCATTCAGGGCTTCGGCCAGCTCGGCGGCGAGCAGGTCGGAGTTGATGCGCAGCGGCCGGCCGTCCCGGTCAAAGCCGATCGGGTTTAGCACGGGGACGACCTGCGACTCGATCAACTGGGTGAGGAATTCCTTGTCCACGCGGTCGACGCGGCCGGTGAACTGGTGGTCGACGCCCTTGATGATGCCGAGGGGGACGGCGCGAATGGCATTGGTCAGGGCGGCCTTGAGGCCGTTCTGGGTCAGGCCCTCAATGACGAGATGGGTGACGCGGGAGGAGGCGCGGATGGCCAGATCGAGCGTGGCGGCGTCAGCGGCCCCGGTGCCCTGGACATCGGTGATGGGAATATGGCGGGTCTTGGCCAGATCCTGGATCTGATGGCCGATGCCGTGG
>JBAXWQ010000355.1:0-2314 GCA_037128315.1 Opitutia bacterium
GAACGGATACAGCGTGGTGGCGCCGTTCCAGCCGAGCGCGCCCGTGACCGGGTCGATCTGGCTGAGCGGGTCGGCGATGGCGTCGAGCGACTCTTGGCGGACTTCGCCACCCACGGCGATATCCAGGGAACCGGCCGGCAGGTCGAACAGCTTGCCGATGACCTTGAAGTCATAGTTGCTCAGCTTGCTGGTGAAACCGCCGAAGGCCCTGCCGACAATGGCGTAGGCCGCGATGTTGGCGGGACTGTTCGCACGCGAGAACATGTTGAACGCGTTCGCGGCGATGGCCGCATCCAAGTGCGCCTGATTGATGACGCCCGGGTTGGTGTAGTTCTGCTGGATGCGGTTGTAGTCCGCCGCCGACTCCCAGGACCAGTCCTCGGTGATATTGCCCTTCAGGCCGAAAACGGCGCGGGCACCCGTCGTGTCCGCCAAATACTGGCGGGGATTGTCGACGAGACGATTGCGGGCTCTGACCGTGACGTTGAACGGGTTGCCGTTCACACCCGCGCCGATGAGGGCCGAGATCGGCTGGCCGTTGATCTGCGAGTAGGTTGACGTATGGGAATACATGAAGTCGCCGAACGCCTTGAGGCTGTCGGAGATCTTGTGGTCAAACGCGAAGGTCACCGACTCGCGCTCGCTGCTGCCGAGCTGCGTCACGTACTTGGCCAGATTGAAGAACTGGAACTGGTCGCCCGCGCTGCGGGGACCGGAGTAGGTGCCGTTTGCCGTCAGGGTCGCGGCCGGGAGACCACCGGGGCTGACCGCGGGGGCCGACTGGCTCGGGTTGAGCAGGTAGTAGCTCGAACCGATGTTCACCGAACCAGCGAAGGTCGGGGTGCCATAGGTCGGGTCCGAATAGGGGCGCTCGTAGTTGAAGAGCGGGTCAAGCTTCACCCACTCGGCCGAGACCGTCATGTTGGTCTTGCCGTTGCCGGTGCCGCCCACGAGGTAGGCGCTGCGCTCGGCATAGTTGCCCTTGTTGGTGGAGAAGCCGTAGCGGCCGCCCATCTCGAAGCCCTCGTAGTCGGTCTTCAGGATGATGTTCACGACACCGGCGACGGCGTCCGTGCCGTAGATGGCCGAAGCGCCGTCCGCCAGGACCTCGATGCGCTCAATGGCGGCCACCGGGATCGCGTTAAGGTCGACGAATTGGTTGCCACCGCGGGAACTCACCGGCGCGTAGGCCGCCCGGCGTCCGTTGATGAGGACGAGGGTCGCCGTGTTGCGGAGCGAGAGCTGCGAGCCACCGTTGGTGGATCCGCTGCCGACGTTCGCGTTTTCGGAACCGATATTGCCGTTGCCGTTAAACTGCGGCACCGTCTTCTTCAGGATTTCCATCACGTTCGTGCTGTTGCCGGAGTTCTGGATCGCCTTCGTATCGACCGTGATGACCGGGATGGCCACGGAATTGGCCGCCGGCGTCAGGTAGGAACCCGTAACCTGGAACTTTTCCATCTCTACCGTCTTCTCCTTGGCGGGAGTCGTGGTGGTCGTGGTCGTGGTGGTGGTGGTCGTAGCCGGCTCCTGGGCGAGAGCGCCAGGAACTGCGAATAGGCCCGCCGTCGCAAGGAGCGACAACGCGGCCATGAACTTCCGCAAGCGGAGGTTATTCATAGTCATTGTGTTATCAGTTTGTGTTGTGTGTTGTGCAAGTTAACCGGCTTGAGACCATGTTGAACTTGGCTAGGACGCTGGTCTGAAAAAAACCGAAATGCAATAATTTCGTTAAGTTGCGTTCTACAGGCGCCAGAGGGCACATTTTCAGCGCTGAGTGGCATTCCGGCACGATGGGAAGGGCCCGGCAGCAGCAGCTTTAAGACCAACTCAGCGAAAGCTGCGCTTGCTCCCCCGCCACTAAACCGCCTGAAAGAGGTTATCCCATCATGCGCTTCGTCTTCGCCCTGCTGACCTGCCTGACTTTCCTGGCCTGTGCCGCCCACGGCGCCGCCCCCGCTCCGGATTCGGTCATCCACGCCCTCACCCCGGAGGAATTTACCAAGGCCGGACTGAATAAGCTGACCCCGGAGGAGCTGGTTTTCCTGGAACAGGCCCTTTCCCGTCACCAAACCGGCACCCTCGCCGAGGCGGCCCAAGTCGCACCCAAGGAAAAAGTGGTCAAATCCACCGACAAGGCCGCCGCCACCTTCGGCGCCGAGCAGGTCGCCCCCGTCCAGAAGGTGGTCACCGAACAGGAACTCCACGCCCACATCGAGGGCACCATCGAGGGCTTCTCCGGCCGCGCCGTCTTTGTCCTCGATAACGGCCAGATCTGGCAGCAACGCATCCCGGACACCGTTTACTTCACTCC
>JBAXWQ010000356.1:0-2305 GCA_037128315.1 Opitutia bacterium
GCATCAGGGCGGCGGCGAGCGCCAACCGCTGCTTGTAGCCCAGCGGAAGTTGCGAACTGGTCATGCCGGCATAGTCGCCTAACTCGAATTCATCCAAGGCCCAGGCGACGCGTTCGCGTTGGGCGGCGCCGGATAGTCCGTAGGCGCGGCTGTAGAATGAAAGGTTTTCCGATACCGAGAGATCGGCATACAGGGAGAACCGCTGGGCCATGTAGCCGATATGGGCCCGCGCCTCCGCCGGTGCCCGGCGCAGATCTTTTCCGGCCACCCTCAACGTTCCGTCACTGGCAGGCAGTAACCCGCACAGCATGCGAAAGGTGGTGGACTTGCCCGCGCCATTAGCCCCCAGCAGCCCGAAAACCTCCCCCTCGCTGACCGAAAAACTCACTTCTTTCACAGCCTGGAAATTGCCGAATCGCTTGGTCACGCGGTCCACCACGATGGGGTTCTGGTGTTCCTTGAGGGGGACGGAGCTGTTCCTTGCGCGGTCAGGCGCCGGGTGGAACACCGGCGTCCCACGCGAGGCGTTATCCGAGTGTTTCTCCTTTTCCTTGAGGAGGGTGATGAAGCCATCTTCGAAGCGCGGCGGCACAGGCGTGACCCGGGCGCCGGGAGATCCGGGCAGTAACGTTGCCGGATTGATTTGCGCTCCGGCGGACATGATGAGGCGGATGCCGCCACGTTGAAGCGTGGCATCGAGAACCCCGGGTGCCTGCGCGAGCCGGTTCTGCAGCGTGCGCCTGGGGATGTCCGGCAGGGAGACCTGAAAGGAGCGGCCCACCAGAGGCAGGCAAAAATCCGCCGGATGCCCCTGACCCAGCACCTCGCCATGGTGCAGCAGGACGACGTCGTCGCAGCGTTCAGCTTCGTCCAGATACGCCGTACTCAGCAATACGGTGGTAGCCTCGTGCTTCACCAGGCGATGCACGATCCCCCACAACTCCCGCCGGGAGATGGGGTCCACTCCCACCGTCGGTTCATCAAGCAACAGCAGGCGCGGGGGGCGTAGAAGTGTGCAGGCGAGCCCCAACTTCTGCTTCATGCCGCCGGAGAGTTTGCCAGCCAGCCGGTCGGGGAACGGTCCCAGTCCAGTCATGGTCATCAGGTCCGCGTAGCGCACGGGGCGATCCGCGACGGGTATCCCCTGAAGGTCGGCGTACAAATCCAGGTTCTCCCGGACGGTAAGATCCTCGTATAGCCCGAAGCGTTGCGGCATATAACCCAGCGAGCGCTGCACGCGTAGGGGATTCTTGATGACGTCGATTCCGAGGACGGAGATAAGGCCCTCGTCGGGCAGGAGCAGGCCCGCGATCAGGCGCATGAGCGTGGTCTTGCCCGCTCCGTCAGGCCCGATCAGTCCGGTAACCGTTCCCTGTCGGAGGTGAAGGCTGATCCGGTGGAGCGCCTGGGTGCTCCGGGACCCGGATCGGAACCGTTTAGAGACACCTTCGACCGCGAGGAGCGTCGCCTCGCCCGCTGGGGTATCCGCCTGGTGGACCATGGCTCAGTGCTCCCGTGTCGGAACGGTTACCGTGGCCGGCATACCGAGTTTCAGCTCGTTATCCGGGTTCGGCACGAATACCCGGACTTGATAAACAAGGCGGGCGCGTAGATCGGTCGTTTCGATTTGCTTCGGCGTAAATTCGGCGGTGGGGGAGATGTACCCGATCCAGCCCGGATAAGTCTTACCCGGGAAGCTGTCCGTGGTGACCGTGGCCGACATTCCCGGCGTGAGTTTGCCGAGATCGGGTTCGGGCACATAGGTGCGTACCCAGACCGGGTCGGTCAACGCGAGGGTGAAGACGGGGGTTTTGGGGAAAGCCATATCGCCGATTTCCAGGATCCGGTTCTCGATGATGCCGTTGGTGGGGGCATAAAGTTTGGTGTCGGCCAGTTCCTGGCGGGTCAGGGTGAGCGTGGCTTGGGCGGCCTGAAGCTGGGCTTGTGCGGCGGCGATATCCTCCTGCCGGGGCCCCAGAACGACCACCTCGGCGACCTTCTGAAGGGCGGTGAGGTTGGCCTGTGCGGTGTCCACCGCCGTCGAGGCCCCCAACGACGCCGATCCGGCCGCATTCTGGCCCGGGGAAGGGGCGCCCCACGTGGGCGCCCCGGAGGGCGACGACGAGGGCGTGCCCGGTCGCGGCCCACTCTTCGCGGTCGACGACCCGAACCGCCCGGCCTCAGGCACGGACAAGCGCCTGCTCTCCGAGGCGCTCAACCGGCCGCTCCGTTTGCAGGGCGAAATGTTGGTGCTGCTGTTGGAAAATGCGGCGGGCGATGTGCGCACGGAGGTGCTCGCCCAGTT
>JBAXWQ010000357.1:0-2303 GCA_037128315.1 Opitutia bacterium
CAACCCGCTCCCAAGGCAGGAGCTTGTCGTGGAATTCGATGATGCCTCCCTCGGCCGGTTGCGGGCGTTAATCGACTGGCTCCCGCCGGCGATCGTGGCGTTGCAATCCGGCAAGGCGATTCCCCCGTTCGGATCCCTGCCGGCGGCGGGCCCGGCCACCCGCCCCGTTGTGGCGGAGCGAGACCCCACGGCGGACAATGTGGATTCACTGCTGATTATCAATCTCGAGGAAAACCGTGAGTTGCTGGCCGAATTCTACGCTGAAGCGGTGGACCATTTGCAGCAAATCGAGGGCGCGTTGCTCGCCCTGGAGCACCACCCGGATGATCCTGAGGCACTCAATTCAATTTTCCGCTCCTTTCACACCATCAAAGGCAACGCCGGATTCCTGCAACTCCTGCCGATGCAAAAGCTCGCCCATGAGGTGGAGTCGCTGTTGGACCTCGCCCGCAGCCGGAAGCTCGTGCTCAATTCAACCAGCATCACCGAAATCCTGCGCACCCGTGATGCGTTGCAAGCCCAGGTGCAGCAGGTCTCCGTCGCGTTAGACAAGGGCCGCCTGCCGGATGAGATCATTCCCGTCAGCCACCTCATCGGGGCAATCAAGCGCCTGGCCGCGGGCACGTCGCCGGCGGACGCCCGGCCGTCAGCTCCGGCTCCGGCCGCTGCGTCGCCCGCGGCGCCGGCCCCAGTTTCGGCTGACCCGGAAACCGCGCCAGCCGCCGGGGGCGCACCGGTCGGGCCGACCGGTGAGACCACGAAAGTCGCCACCGGCGCGACGGTGCGCGTCAGTACCGAGAAGCTGGACACGCTCATGGATGTCGTGGGCGAGCTTGTGATTGTGCAGAGTCAGCTGCTCGAGACTTCCCGCGAGGCCAGCACCGGCAGCTCAACGCTCCAGCGCAACGTCATGCAGCTGGCGCGCATCTCAAAGGAACTCCAGCACACCGCGATGGCGCTGCGCATGATTCCCATCAAGCCCACCTTCCAGAAAATGGAGCGCCTCGTGCGCGACCTCGCGCGCGACATTGGCAAGAAAGTTACTTTCACCACCAGTGGAGAGGACACCGAACTCGACCGTACGGTCGTCGAGGAAATCGGTGATCCGCTCGTGCATATGGTGCGGAATTCCATGGACCATGGGCTGGAGCTGCCGGCGGAACGCCTCGCCCGCGGCAAGCCCGAGAACGGGACCGTGCACTTGCACGCCTATCATCAGGGCAGCAATCTAGTCATTGAGTTGCGCGATGACGGTCGGGGCATTGATCCGGAGAAGATCTATAAAAAAGCCGTCGAGAAAGGCCTGATCGCGGCCGATGCCACACTCAGTCATGAGGAAATACTCGCCCTGATCTTCGCCCCGGGGTTCTCCACCGCCGAAAAGATCACCGCCGTTTCCGGCCGCGGCGTCGGCATGGATGTGGTGAAGCGCAACATCCAGAAACTGCGGGGCAAAGTCGTGATTTCCTCGACCGTGAACGAGGGCTCCACGTTCAAGATCATGCTGCCGTTGACCATGGCTATTATCGACGGTCTCGTGGTCCGAGTCGGCTCGGACCGGTTTATTCTGCCCACCACTTCCGTCCAGGTCGCCTTGCGTCCGGGCCGCGACGCCATCACAACCGTGCAGGGTCGCGGAGAGCTCATCGAGGTCCGCGGCAAGCTCCTGCCGCTGCACCGCCTGCACCGCCGCTTCGGCATTCCCGCCGATTCCGAGAATCCCTGGGATGGCATTGTCGTCATCGTCGAATCCTCCGGCCGGCAATCGGCTTTGTTTGTGGACGAAATGATCAGTAAACAGGAGGTGGTCATCAAGAGTCTCGGGGCCTTTATGCAAAATCTGCCCGGCGTCGCCGGGGCCGCAATTCTGGGCGACGGCAGTATCGCCCTCATTCTCGATCCCAGTTCCCTCCTGCATGCCGCCTGACCCGGCCAATCAACCCGCGGCACCTTGCCCGCCCACGCTCGACGCCGTCCTGCAAGCAGCCCTGCGCTTGCCCTGCTCGCCGACCCTGTTGCCCCGCTTATCCGCCGCGCTCCGGAGTGAATCGAGCTCGACCAGCGATATCAGCGCCATCATCCAGATCGATCCCGCCCTCGCCAGTTCCACCCTGCGCCTCGCCAATTCCGCGTACTTTGGCGGAGCCGGCAACGCCGTTGATACGGTGGAGCAGGCCATTCTTCGGCTCGGTGCGAAAGAAATCTACCGCCTCGCCGCGCTGGCCCTGATCGGTCGCTGGCCGGTCACGAATCAAAGCGGTTGCCAGTGGGAAGCCGGTGATTTCTCCCGGCACGCCCTGTGC
>JBAXWQ010000358.1:0-2293 GCA_037128315.1 Opitutia bacterium
ATTAGCTTTGGGGCCGGTAAGCCGGATTCTGTTCCACGCCTTGCGGCGCTTCGGTCGTCATTTCTCTCAGGCCCACCTTGCGATGGGCCTGCCGCGCCGTCGCCTGGCTTGCGCCGGGCGCCGGCAGGGTGCGGCATACCCGCGGCTATCGGACGGGCCGCCCAGCCGCCTATTTTGCCTTGCACCAGACGGGGTTTTTCCTGCCGCCAACGTCGCCGTTGGCGCGGTGGGCTCTTACCCCACCTTTTCACCCTTACCCCGCGGTTGCCCGCGGGGCGGTATATTCTCTGTGACACTCTCCGTCGCCGCGCCTTGAAACGCGGTGCCTGCGCTCGCCTTGCAGCTGGCGCAGCATCCTGCCCTATGGTGTCCGGACTTTCCTCTCCGAGGTTATCGGGCGCGGCGTTACCCGCGCCTTGGGATCAAAGAACTCGGAGCAACGACCAGGCCCCAAAGCTAAGGGGTCAAACGTGGGACCCCGTCCGACGGAAGGCAAGGCCGCGCATCCGGCCGGCGGCCGGGCCGGTCAGGACTCCCAGTAGACCAGCCGCCCGCACTGGTCGCAGGTCGCCAGGCGGCCGTCGCTGGTTTTGCCCCGCGCCCCGGACTCCACCTCGTTGGAAACCTTCAGGTGGCAGCCGCCACACTTGCCCCCGCGGATCGGCACGCACACCGGCAGCCCACGCCCCGCGATGCGGTCGTACTGGCGCAGCTCCGGCTCGCCCAGCGGCTGGCGCGCCGCCGCCACCTCGCCCTGCACGACCTGCAGCTCGGCCGCCAGGCTCGTCTCCCGCTCGCGCAGGGTGCGGATGCGCCCCTCGTGCCCGGTGATGTTCGCCTTCAGCTCGGCCTCCGCCGCCGCAAACCGCTTCTTCGCCTCGTCAATGCCATACATGACCTCCAGCTCCTGCTCCTCCAGGCCGCCGATCGAGCCCGTGGTGGTGTCAATTTCGTGCCCCAGGGCCTGATATTCGTCGTTTTTGCGCACTTGGGACTGCTGGGTGCGGTATTTGGCCAGTTTGGACTCCGCGGAGCCGATCTCCGTCTCGAGCAGCTTTTTCTTCGTTTCCAGGCTCATGAGCTCCTGCCGGGCCCCGTCAATCGCCGCCTGCTCGGCCGCAATCTTCTGCTCCACGGCCAAAATGTCCCGCGGGACCGCCTTCAACTGGGCCTCCAAGCCCAGCCGCTTGGCGTCGCGTTCCTGTAAAATCAGCACCTTTTCGAGCACGGGAGCGGGCATGACCCGCGACTTTGCCCGTACCCCCACCCCGGTCAAACCTAACTCTCGCGTATAAGCCAAAGGAAGGCGGTTTCCGGGCGTGTTTTTTATCAAAAAAACCCTCGCCAGCCCGACGGTTTCACGAGAGTTTTTTCCTTTAATTTTTCCACCCGACTTTACCTCCATGTCCGAAGCTGAAGACACCAAGAACCACGCCCGCAACCAGGCCGGCGCCGATGCCTACGACGCCTCCAAGCTCGGCAAGCTGGAGGGCCTCGAGGCCGTCCGGAAAAAGCCCGGCATGTACATCGGCGGCACCGACGAGCGGGCCCTCCACCACTGCGTTTCGGAAGTGCTCGACAACTCCGTCGACGAGCACCTGGCGGGCTTCTGCGGCCGCATCGAGGTGAACATCCACGTCGACGGCTCCATCAGCATCCGCGACAACGGCCGCGGCATCCCGGTCGACCTCCACCCGCAGTACAAGATTCCCGGCGTCGAGATGGTGCTCACCACCCTCCACTCCGGCGGCAAGTACGGCCAGGGCGGCTACAAGTTCTCCGGCGGCACCCACGGCGTCGGCGCCAAGTGCGTCAACGCCGTCTCCGAGTGGTTCGAGGTCGAGGTCTCCCGCGGCGGCCAGGTCCACCACATGAAGTTCGAGCGCGGCAAGACCGTGCAGAAGCTCGAGGTCATCGGCAAGGCCCGCGGCACCGGCACCTACATCACCTTCAAGCCGGATGCCGAGATCTTCCGCGACACCACCGTCTTCCAGGCCGGCCGCATCAGCCAGCGCCTGCGCGAGCTCGCCTTCCTCAACTCCGGGCTCGAGATCGTGTTCACCGACGAGCGCCCCGCCGAGGCCAAGCCCGAGAACTACTACTACAAGGACGGGGTCGAGGAGTTCGTGAAGCAGATCAACACCGGCAAGACCCCGCTGCACCCGAAGCCGATCCGCTTCACCAAGGAGACCTCCCTCCTGCTCGACGAGAAACCCGCCGAGGTCCACGTCGAGGTCGTCCTCCAGTACAACGACACCTACAACGACCAGGTCCTCTGCTACACCAACACGAT
>JBAXWQ010000359.1:0-2290 GCA_037128315.1 Opitutia bacterium
CAGGCGGATTCGACGGGCTCACCGCAGGCGGATTCGACGGGCTCACCGCAGGCGGATTCGACGGGCTCACCGCAGGCGGCGCGGGCACGTAGCCGTTGGCCGCGGTGGACTCCAGGTAGGTGATGCCGGCATACCGTCCATCTTGGTTCGCCCCCGTGCGGCCGGCCATGACGTTGGTGTCGACGTAGACCGGGTAAACGGGGTCGGGGATCGCC
This sequence comes from Opitutia bacterium, assembly GCA_037128315.1. Classification (GTDB taxonomy): domain Bacteria; phylum Verrucomicrobiota; class Verrucomicrobiia; order Opitutales; family Opitutaceae; genus Lacunisphaera. The sequence goes on from JBAXWQ010000359.1 coordinate 216, forward strand.
AGGCGGGTGTCGGCGGCGAAAATTTCCTGGATGTTGGCGACATCGCACTTCGAGCCGTCGCTGATGAAAATCTCGTCGGCCTCGATCGGGGCGCCGTGGGCCTTGAAGTCATGCTGGGCGACGGCTTCGCGGAGAAACGCGTAGCCCTGTTCGGGCCCGTAGCCCTTGAAGGTGGCGCGGTGCGCCATCTCGTCGGTCGCGGCATGGAGCGCCGCCAGGCAAACCGGCGGCAGCGGCTCGGTGACGTCGCCGATCCCGAGGCGGATGATGGGCAGCTGGGGATGGGCCGCGACATAGGCGTTCACGCGCTTGGCGATGTCGGCGAAGAGGTAGGAAGCTTTCAGCTTCGTGTAATTTTCGTTAATTCGTATCATGGTAGAGAGTGTAGAGCATGTGAGCCCGCCGCCGCCAAGGCTATGGCGGGTTCGTCCTCAGCCGAGCTGAGGCGAAGTGAAGTGTTCGTTGATGCGGATCATGGAAGGGAAAGTAGCGAGTAGCGGGTAGTGGGTAGCGAGTAGGAGGCGAGCATGAAAGGCGGCATGACGTGGTGGGCGGGATGCTCGCTCCTCGCTACTAACTACTAACTACTAACTACTGGCTACTGGCTACTGGCTACTGGCTACTGGCTACTGGCCGAGCGAATGCGAGGCTTGATAAAGGTAACGGCTTATGGATAGATCAAGTCAGTTCCGGGCCATGCAAAAAATCGAAAAAATCAGCGCCATGCAGGCGGCGGCTCAAGCCTTGCGCCAAAGCGGCAAACGGATCGCCTTTGTGCCCACCCTGGGCGCTCTGCATGCCGGTCATGCCAGCCTGATCCGGCTCGGCCGCGAAAAGGCGGATGTCGTGATCGTCTCTACGCTGGTCAATCCGCTGCAGTTTGGTCCCAGCGAGGACCTGCTGAAGTATCCCCGCACGCCCTTGCCCGATGCCCTGCTGGCTGAAAATGAAGGGGTGGAGGTGCTCTTTTCCCCCAGTGCCGAGGAAATGTTTCCGCGGGGTTTTTCCACGCTGGTGCTGGAGGACACCGTCAGCAAGCCGCTCTGTGGCGTGGTCCGGCCGGTGTTGTTTCGCGGCGTGCTGACCTGCTGGCTGAAGCTGTTCAACATCATCCAGCCCGACGTCGTTGTCCTCGGCGAGAAGGACGCGCAGCAGGTGGCGGTGCTCCGCAAAGTCGCGGCGGATTTGCTGCTGCCCCTCCAGATTGTCACCGGTCCGGCCGTGCGTGATGTCGACGGCCTGGCCATCAGCACCCGCAACGGCTATCTCACCCCGACCCAGCGCGAGGAAGCGCTGGCGGTGTACCGGGCACTGCGCCGGGCGAAGGAAATGGTGGAATCCGGGGTGAAAAGCGCCGACCGGCTCGTGGCCGAGGTCACCCACCTCATCGCCGAGAAGCGGCGGCTGCGGGTCATCTATATTTCGGTCGTGGACCGGCACACGATGGATCAATTGCGGGAGATTGTGCCGGGTAATTGCCTCCTCGCGATCTCGTACTGGGTGGATGAGGTGCGCCTGACGGACAACATCCCCTTGTGAGCCGCCCCACGGGGTGTGAATAACTTGTCAGTCCAGCCGGGGTTTCTCTCGGAGAAATCCACCGGTCCAGTCTGTGAACAGCCTGTGCATATGAAAATGGCCGGCCCGGCTGCTTGCCGCGGCCGCAGAAATGACCGCTCAGAATCCCAGTATAAGGTTTGGGCGTCTTGGGCGCTAATTTCTTAAAGACCTGTCAGGAAGCGGTTAAAATTGCATCGAACCATGGACTGAGCGGGATTTCGGCACGAATGATAGGGACAGGTCAAAAAAAACGACAGCCCGCACCCACGATTTGCTATCAGCCGGATCAGGCCAGGGCGGGGTTGGTCGCTTGGTTACGGCGGTGTTAAGTCCGAGTGTGAATGAATCCTGGTTTGCGGGGGCCAGGCGATCAGAGTGTTGGGTTGTATTTTTCCACTAACTTTGTGACGACTGGGGTGTTGTGAGCTCTCCCTTTCCCGCCAAACCACGCATTGCCATCATCGGTGCCGGCGCCCTCGGCTGTTACTACGGCGCGCGCCTCGTCAAGGCCGGTG
>JBAXWQ010000036.1:0-18161 GCA_037128315.1 Opitutia bacterium
GGCCTCAAATGTAATCCTCCCTGTCGCCGGGCCCGCACCCCGTTGGGCCCGGAGCGAGACCACGCCGCCCACCGCCTCGCCGCCGTACAGCGTGCTCTGCGGACCGTGCGCGACCTCCAGGCTGTCGCCAACCGCGACCACCATGCCGCCGAGTGCGACCGCATAATCCGTGTTGGGATCGTTGAACCGGATCCCATCGACCAAAAACAGGGTCTGGTTTGAGTTGGACCCGCGGAGGAACAGCGACGCCACCCCGCCAGATGCACCCGACTGCGCCACCGGCGCGCCCGGAATGCCGCCCAGCGCTGAGCGTAGGTTATTAAGCTGCATCCGCGCCAGCTCGGCGGGGGTGATCGTGTCGACCAGGGTCCCGAGGGTCGTCAGGGCCGCGGGCGTCCGCGTCGCGGTGAAGACATAGGGGGGCAGGTTTTCCGGCGCGCCGGTTTCCGCATACCCGGCAAGAGCCGGCAGGATGCCGATGAGGAGAGAAAGGCGTCGCCATGACGCCGGGAGGATATTTTTCATGATCTGCAGTTGCTAGCGGCAAGAGCAGACCGACAGTTGTAGGAGCGGGTTTACCCCGCGATGAATCGGGGCATAAAGCCCCTCCTACAGCTACGCATCTCCTCCCACCCTTCAAATGTGCGTTGAAGGTTTGTCGCCAGCGCGCGCACTGCACGCCGGCACGGTGAGTTCTGAAGGCAGATGTTCGGACTCCGCATTTGAGCGCGCTCCGCGCGCCAAGTATCAAGTTTCAAGGATCCAAGTATCAAGAGGGTCACCCTTGGCACTTGTTACTTGTCACTTCTTACTTGGCGCGCCTCGCGCGCATCCTCATCCCTCGCCTTCACCGGATATCCGATTGGCTTTACTTCCGCCGCTGGGGCGGAATGGGGACTCGTGATGCGTTACCGCAGCGCAACTGTGGCCGGATTTCACGGCCTTCCCTGTTGCTTCAGATGAATTGAAAGAACGTCAGACGGTCCGACAAGACCTCCATCCCCCGGCCTCACGCAAGACCAAAGCCTGCGCATTTCTTGCGCTCCAGTGCACGTAAATATATAACCCCCAGAGATAAACATCCATCGCCCGCGGAGGCAAATCCCCGTCTTGCTTTTTCATATCATCGCATCTTGATGTAAAGATACGTTACATGCCGAATCTCATTCCCACCGCCGCCGAAACTGCGCTACGCCGACTGCTGGCGGAGCGCGTTGCCATCATCGATGGGGCGATGGGCACGACCATCCGCGCCTACCAGCTGACCGAGCAGGATGTGCGGGGTGAGCGCTTCAAGGACGCCCCGAAGGACCTGAAGAACAACGGCGACATCTACTCGCTCACGCGGCCGACCGAGATCGGCGACATCCACCGGCGCTTTCTCGAAGCCGGCGCAGACATCATCGAGACCAACACTTTCTCCGCCACCAGCATCGGCCAAAGCGAGTTCTTCATCGAGGACCCGCGCGAACACGGCGGCCGCAAGGACCCGGCCTTTTACCAAAGCGTCATCGAGAACCCGTTTCTGACGGAGCTCGCCCGCGACATCAACTACCAGTCCGCCCGCCAGTGCCGCGAGTGGGCCGACCGGATTGCCAACGCCACGGGCCGCCGCCGCTATGTGGCCGGGGCCGTTGGGCCATTGACCGTTTCACTATCAAATTCCCCCGATCCTGACGACGCCGGCTTCCGCGTCGTCACCTTCGACCAGGTCAAGGCGGACTACCGCCGCCAGGTGCGCGCGCTCATCGCCGGCGGCGTGGACTTGCTGCTGGTCGAGACGATCTTCGACTCGCTCAACGCCAAGGCGGCACTCGTCGCCATCCAGGAAATCTTTGCCGAGGACAACATCCGGCTGCCGTTGATGATCTCAGCCGCAGTCGGCCGCGGCGGGGAGACCATGATCAGCGCCCAGACCGTTGGCGCCTTCTGGAATGCCGTCCGGCACGTCAAGCCCCTCGCGGTCGGGCTCAACTGCTCGCTCGGCCCTGACCTGATGCGACCCTTCCTGGAGGAACTGGGGGAGCGCGCGGACACCTTCATCTCCTGCTACCCGAATGCCGGCCTGCCCAATCCCCTGTCCCCGACCGGCTTTGATCTCGGCCCGGAGGACATGGGCCGTTACCTCGGTGAGTTTGCCACCAGCGGCCTGCTCAACATTGCGGGCGGCTGCTGCGGCAACACCCCCGAGCACATCGCCGCGATCGCCCAGTCGCTCGCGCCGAAACCGTCGCGCAAGGTTAACCTCCTCGTCCCCCAGCTTGCGCTATCCGGCTCTCTGCCGTTCATCCACGACCCTAAAAATTTCCTGATGATCGGCGAGCGCACGAATGTCGCCGGGTCACCCAAATTCGCCAAGCTCATCAAGGCCGGCAACTACGAGGAAGCGGTCAGCGTTGCCCGCCAGCAGGTCGAGGGCGGCGCCAATGTCATCGATATCTGCATGGATGAGGGCCTGATTGATGGCGTTGCGGCCATGAACCGCTTCCTCCACCTGCTGGGCAGCGAGCCCGAGGTCGCCAAGGTCCCCTTCATGATCGACTCCTCCAAGTGGGAGGTCATCGAGGCCGGCCTGAAGTGCATTCAGGGCAAGGGCATCGTGAACTCCATTTCCCTCAAGGAGGGCGAGCCCAAGTTTCTCGAGCAGGCGCGCATCATCCTCCGCTATGGCGCGGCCGTGGTCGTCATGGCCTTCGACGAAAACGGCCAGGCCTCCTCCTATGCCGAGAAAATCCGCATCTGCGAGCGCGCGTACCGCCTGCTGGTCGACGCCGTCGGCTTCCCGCCCGAGGACATCATCTTTGATCCCAACATCCTCACCGTCGGGACCGGCATCGAGGAGCACAACAACTACGCCGTCGATTTCATCGAGGCGACGCGCTGGATCAAGACCCACCTGCCCCACGCCAAGGTCAGCGGTGGCCTGTCGAACGTTTCCTTCAGCTTTCGCGGCAACAACGTGGTCCGCGAGGCCATGCACTCGGCCTTTCTCTACCACGCCATCCGGGCCGGCCTGGACATGGCTATCGTCAATCCCTCGATGCTCGAGGTCTACGAGGAGGTGGACAAGGTTCTCCTGGAACATGTGGAGGACGTCCTCCTCAACCGTCGCCCCGACGCCACGGAACGCCTCGTCACCCTCGGCGAAGCCCTGAAAGCCCAGGCGGGAGGGCCCGCGTCCCTGCGGGCCGCAACTGATCCATCAGCGGAACAAGCGTGGCGGGTTGGCACCACTGTTGAGTCCCGTCTGACCCATGCCTTGGTCAAGGGCATCGACGCCTTCATCGACGTCGACACCGAGGAAGCGCGCCAAAAATACGGCAAACCCCTCCTCATCATCGAGGGCCCGCTCATGGACGGCATGCGCGTGGTCGGCGATCTCTTCGGCTCCGGCAAAATGTTCCTACCGCAGGTGGTGAAGTCCGCCCGCGTGATGAAGAAGGCCGTCGCTTATCTCCAGCCCTTCATGGAGGCGGAGAAAGCTGCGCTCATCGCCTCCGGCGGCACCGCGCGCGCCCAGGGCAGGATCATCATGGCGACGGTCAAGGGCGACGTGCACGACATCGGCAAGAATATCGTCGGCGTCGTGCTCGCGTGCAACAATTACGAGGTGATCGACCTCGGCGTCATGGTGTCGTGCGAGAAAATCCTCGCCGCCGCCCAGGAGAAGGGGGCCCACGTCATCGGCCTGTCCGGTCTCATCACGCCCTCGCTCGACGAGATGGTGCATGTGGCCAGAGAAATGAAGCGACTCGACTTCAAGTTGCCGCTCCTGATTGGCGGTGCCACCACCTCGGCGGCGCACACGGCCATCAAGATCGCGCCACACTACGATGAGCCCGTCATCCACGTGCTCGACGCCTCCCGCGTCATCGGCGTCGTCTCGCAACTGTTGAGCGCCGACAACAAGCCCGCCTTTGTCGCCGACATCCGCGCCAAGCAGGAGAAGCAGCGCGTGGACTTCGCCGACCGCAAAGGTGCGCGCAAGATGCTGACCTTGGACGAGGCCCGCGCCCGCGCCCAGCCCACCGACTGGTCGACCGTCGACATCCCGAAGCCCGAATTCCTCGGGACCAAAGTGTTTTCCACCGAGCATTCCCTCAACTCTCAACCCTCAACTCTCAACCTCAATGAAATCGCAGATTTCATAGACTGGGGCCCCTTCTTCTCCGCCTGGGAACTCCACGGCCGCTTCCCGGAAATCCTGACCGATCCTGTGGTCGGCGCCGAAGCCACCAAGCTCTACGCCGACGCCCAGGCCATGCTGCAGCGCATCATCGCGGAAAGACGCTACACCGCCAAGGCCGTCATCGGCTTCTGGCCGGCCAACTCTGTTGGTGACTCCGTCGAGGTTTACGATCCTGATCCCGCAGGGATCACCCTGAGCCTGTCGAAGGGCGCTCGTCCGAAAGTCCTCACAACCTTTCCTTTCCTCCGCCAGCAAAACGAGAAACCGGCCGACCAGTTCAACCACTGCCTCGCCGATTACATCGCGCCCAAGGCGAGCGGCCGGATCGATTATCTCGGCGGCTTCGCCGTCACCGCCGGCCATGGCGTGGAGGAGTTCGCCGCCGGGTTCCGCGCGAAACACGACGACTACAACGCCATCATGGCCCAGGCCCTCGGCGACCGGCTGGCCGAAGCCCTGGCCGAGCTGATGCACAAGCGGGCCCGCGAAGCCTCCGGCTACGGCAGGACCGAGAACCTGGCGATGAAGGACATCATCCGGGAAAAATATCGCGGCATCCGTCCCGCCCCGGGTTATCCCGCCTGCCCGGACCACCAAGCCAAGCCACCCCTCTTTGCCCTCCTCGGCGCCCCAGCCAGCACCGGGATCACGCTGACTGAATCAAACGCCATGCATCCCGCCTCCAGCGTGAGCGGCTGGTATTTCAACCATCCGGAATCCAAGTATTTTGCGGTCGGCAAATTGGCGGCCGACCAAATCAAAGACCTTGCCGAACGGATGGAAACGCCCATCGCGGAAGCCGAGAAGTGGCTCGCACCGTATCTTGATTATTAGGGTGTGTCTTCAAACCAGGCTTGTCATCCTGAGCGAAGCGAAGGATCCACGGCATCGAAGGCCAGAGCGCGCGAGAAAGCATGGATGTCGCACCGGCCTGCTGGCAGACTTCACTTCGTTCAGAATGACAGGTCATGAGGATTGGGCGAGTTTGAAAACACTCCCTAACACTACTCCGTTAAGTGGTTCGACCCGACACACCCCGCCCTGCGGGCACCCCTCTCCCAGAGGGGATTTAAGGCAGAGCCAGGCAATGATTGGGTCCCCTCTCGAGAGGGCCTCGGTCGTGAGCTCGGCCGAACGGGTGGCGCGCAGCGCCGGGGTGTGTGGCCGCACATATCGGAGTAGCGCTAATCCGGCGTGAGCGGGGCACTCGGGCCGTTGCGCCCAGCGCAGGCCCGTGGCCCAAATCAGGGGTTGCTGGCGGGCAAGGTTGCTTCGGCTGCGGCCGGCTCTGTCGCCGGCTCCCTGGCCGGCTCGGCATTTTTCCGCAGCTGGTCATGCAAGGCGATGACGGCACGTTCGTGCGCGGTGCCGCCCTTGGTCCGGTCCTCGCCGGGCATCATGGTTTCAATGTAGGCTCCCGTCAGCGCGAGCACTTCCCCTTCGCTCAGCGTCGTGCGGGCCTGTACCACCGTCTGGAACATCACGCCTTTCCGCACGCCCTCGATGGCTTGGCGGATCTTGGGTTTCACCACAAGCATCACGCCCTTGACGGCAGTGCGGGCGAAGAATCCCGCGCCGTCTTCCTTGAGGGCGTCGGCGATCAATTGGTCGAGTACCTGGTCAAACGCGCCTTTCGGAGGCAGGTAGAAAACCCAGTCGAAGTGCGCAAACAGGTTGCGCTCCAGGTCGGCGGGATGCAGGGCACAGAGTTTCGCCTCCACCTTGGCGTCATCGAACTTCTCGAACCACGCGAGCTGGTAGAGTTTCGCCCCCAGCCCCTCCAGCGGGAGCGGCAACGCCGCGATAATCTTTTCGAATTCGAGATCGACGTTCCCTTCCGTGGCGACGTCCTCCGCCTTCCCGGCATTCACCGTGTGCTGCCAATGGTTGAGCATGGAAAACAGCTCGGGACCGCGCGCTGCGATCGCTGGATCGATTTTCCCCGCCTCCGCCAACGCCAGAAATTTCCGGAACACGAGGCTGGGGTGCGGCTCCCCCTTCCGGCCGATGATCACAAGCCCCTTGCCCGGCGATTCAGTCACGCCTTCGTAGACGACCTTCATGACCTCCTCCGAAAAGGCTTCCGCGTAGCGCCGGTCGCTCGCCGAGCGGGCGTGAATCGAGACGGAGAGCTGCTTTCCCTTGGCGACAAAAGGCGCAAGCTCGATCATCGGCGAAAAGGCATCCGGCGGTGGCGTCACCGGCTTCGCCCCAGCCAGGGTCGCCCGCTCGCCCAACGCCAGAATCAGGGCAAAGCCGCCGACCAGACGGGCCCCCTGGAAAATAAACCGCATCCGGGACAATCGCTGAGATATCATAGTGAGCCTGCAATACACGCGACTCCGCATGCAAGTTGCACGGTTTGTTCGTTTTTTCACTGCGGCCAGTGCGTGTGGCCAGCCGGCCTCGTGGGCGGGGGCGGTCACCGGCAAATGATGCCAAGGGATTAACAACGAGCTTCCCGGCATAATAGTCAAAGTTCTGACTGGGCCAGATCCGGAAGAATCGTTTGCCTCGCGCTCGGCTGGTGCCCAGCCTGCGCCTGTGTCCACCTCCAATGCGCGACTCCCGTGGATCGACCATGTGCGCACGTTCATGATCGTCCTGGTGGTCAACTTGCACGCGTGCGTCACAGCCAGCCACGTGGGGGACTGGTACGTGCTGGCGGAGCCCGAGCCTCCCATGGCGGTGAAGGTATGGTTCATTCTCTGGCAGGGCCATCTTCAGTCGTTCTTCATGGGCTTGTTGTTCTTCCTCGCCGGCTGCTTCGCTCACGGCTCGCTCGCCCGGCATGGCACCCGGGCTTTTCTGCTCGAGCGCGGGCGTCGGCTCGGACTGCCGGCGCTGCTCTACATGCTCGTGTTGCACCCCTTCATGGTGCGCGGACTCAATCCGTGGCACGCGAAGTTTCCGCCGTGGCCGGAATTCTACCGCGACTACCTGATATCGGGCCGGGTGCTTTCCGGCAGCGGTCCCCTCTGGTTTGCCCTGGCGCTGCTGATCTTCTGCACCGCGCTGGCGGCGGGGCGGATCGGGCGCCCCCTGTGTCCGGCCGTTGCCACTCCAGCCCCGAACTCGCGGCAGCTCTGGCTGCTCGGGCTGGGTCTGGCAGGCGCCACATTTGCCATCCGGATCGTGCAGCCCATCGGCACCAACGTAATGAACTTCCAGCTTTGTTTCTTTCCGCAATATATCGCGGCATTTGTCGTGGGTCTGGCCGCAACCCGCCACGGCTGGCTGGTCGCTCTGGCGACTTCCCCCACCGCCCGCCGGGCCGGCTGGCTTGCGCTGGTGGGAGGCCCGCTCGCGCTCGCGGGGGTCATGGTCGCGGGAGGCCCGATTTCGCAGGACCACAATCCTTATTTCGGCGGCTGGACGCCGCAGGCGCTGGGCCTCGCGACCTGGGAACAACTCGCGGGTCTCGGTCTCGCCCTCGGCACGCTCTCCTGGTTTTCCCGTCGGCTCGACCGTACTTCACCCCTGCTCACCTGGCTGGGCGACCGGGCCTTTGCCGTCTATGTTTTTCACGCCCCGGTGCTGGTGGCCCTGACCATGGCGTTCCGCTCCGCCGGATTGAACCCGTTTGCGTTGGCCGCCGTGCTCACCGGCACGACCCTTGCGGCGACCTACGCCATCGCAGACCTCGCCCGCCGCACCCCCGGCCTGCGGAGCATCCTTTGATCGAGCGAATCGTGGACAGAAAAAATCCGGGTGGTCAGCGTTTCGTGGCTGCAGACGCGTTCACCGCCGCCAGTTCCGCTGCCACGGCATCCTGTTTCTTCCGGACTATGGGCTCCGCCTCATGCCAGTTGGTGCGGAGTTGGGCGAGAGTGCGCGCCGCGACTTCGGCGTGGCCGGCCCGGAATGCGGCCGTGGCGAGCCCGAGCAAGGATGAACTGCGCAAGGGCGTCGTGCCCAGTTGAGCGCCAAAGAGCTTTTCCGCGGCGGCGTGTTCACCACTCTGCAGCAACAGCTGGGCGAGCCATTCCCGGGAAGGCAGATCGACAAAGGGAGGCCCAAACGCGTCCGGCAGGCCCGACTCGATGACCAAGGCCTGTTGTGCGAGCGTCCCGGCTTCCCCCGTCCGGCCACGGGATTGCGCGATGGCGGAGCGAAGGATCAGTTCCAAGGTCTCCACCCGTCGCAGGTAAAGCTGGTCCGCCTCCTTCGCCTCGGCTGCTTGGGAAATGGCCGTGGCCAGTCGCGCCCGCGTCGCGGTGAACTTCTCCAGCCACTGCGTGGCTTGCTCCGACTGCCTGAGTTGGGCCCGACGAAATCCCTGCGTCCAAGCGTAGGTTAGGTTAGGATCGAGTGCGTCTCCCAGGGGAAATTGCCAGTCCGCAATCTCGTCCTGCCAGTCGCCGGTCTCGAGCAGGTAACGCGACCACATCTGCACGAGCGAGCCCTGCACCGAATTGTCGGGGTCATACTCCTTCACCGGCGGCGGCGGTAGGGACGGATCCAGGGACTCCTTCCGCGCCACGAGCAGGAGGGCCCGGGCCGCCGCAGGGCGGCCCTGCTGCAGATAGGCGTACTCCAGCCAGAAATTCCCGTGGCCGTAGTGCCGTTGCGGGATGCCCCGGATCTCACACCAATTGTTGGCGGCGGCGGTCGAGGCCTCGTTGGCGGCGACCACGTCGTCCCACAGGCCGAGCATGAGAAAAATGTGCGACGTCATGTGCAGCGCGTGCGGCGAGTCGGGCGCGATGCGCGAGAGCGCACGGGCGGCATCAATCCCCAGCGGGGCGTGGGTCGCATCGTCGACGCCGTGGATCAGGTAGTGCGCCGCGCCGGGATGCTGGGGGTTCTTCGTGAACACATGCTGCGCGATCGCCGCGGCGCGCATGTAGTCCGGCACGTCGCGGACGCCGGCATGGGCGCCAAACAGGGCCAGCGCGTAAAACAACTGCACCTCGTCATCGTCGGGATACCGCCGGGCCAGGGACTCCATCGCGCGGGCATGAGCCCGGTCGCGTTCCCCCTTGGTGCCGTCGCCGTAGAGGTCCTCGACCGCCGCGAAGAATCCGCGTTCCCGCTCATCGGAAATCCGCGCGAGCCGCGTGGCGCGATCCGGGCCGAAGCGCGCCAAGACCGCGCGGGCCGCGGCCGTATCCTGCTGGCCCCAGATCGCATGGTTGAACGCCATGGCTTCACCCCAGTAAGCGAGGGCGAACGACGGATCGAGTTGCTGGGCGCGGTGCAACTCCCCCAGCGCGAGCCGATATTCAAAGAGGTGCAAGAGGAGCACGCCGGAGACGAAGGCCTGGTGCGCCTCCACGCCGGTCGTCGAAGTAGCAAACTTCAGGCGCCCGAGCACCATCGGACGAATCGTCGCCTCGGCTTTGGCGGGTTGCGCCGGGACCGCCCGGGCCTGGGGGCCCAATCCGGCCAGCAGCAGCACAGGCAGCAAAAAACGGCTGAGCCCGCGCGGATAAAACCAGCACGTTTTCGGGGACATGGGGTGACCAACGATCCCGCAATCATATCAACATTCAAGCCGGAAGTCATCACCCCGTCCGCGTCCGCCGCATAATTCCCGATCCCTTTTCCCCACCGGAGCGCCCCCTGACGCCATGTTCGCCCAACTTTTGCGCGTCTGCGCCCATTGTGGTCGTGAGCGCCGAAGAGCACCCAAACGAATCAACCTTGCCTGTGCTTGTGTTCTATCCGCGGACGGCCAGGCACTTGACTTGCCGGCCGGCAAATCCAATTTCGGACAGCAGACAGGTCCACCCCACCTCAGCGCTTTGCCCATGCCGGTTGCCATCACTCCCCGCGACTACAGCCTCATCGGCCGCGACACCAAGCTGGCCGAGGCCCAGGGCCTGGCCGACGCCCAGTGGTACGCCTGTGCCATCCCGCGGGCCCGCCTCAAGGAGTTGATGCAGCGGCGCGACGGCCCGGCGATCCGCGATACCCTGCTCTGGTTTGCCCTGCTGATAACCACCGGGTCGCTTGGCTATATGACCTGGGGATCCTGGTGGGCCGTGCTGCCCTTCGCGGTTTATGGTGTGCTCTATGCCTCCGCGTCCGACTCGCGTTGGCACGAATGCGGCCACCGGACCGCCTTCAAGACCACCTGGATGAACGATGCCCTCTACGAGATCGCCTCCTTCATGGTCCTGCGCGAATCGGTGCCCTGGCGCTGGAGCCATACGCGGCACCACACGGATACCCTCATCGTGGGCCGCGATCCCGAGATCGCCGCGCCGCGCCCGCCGGATTTTCTGGGTCTCGCCCTGGCGGTTTTCAGCCTGAAGAGCGGACCGAAGGAGTACTACCGGATCATCCGCCACTGCTTCGGCAGTCTCACTGCCGAGGAGGCCACCTATGTCCCCGACATGGAGCGCCCCAAGGTGTACCGCAACGCGCGCATCTGGCTGCTGATCTACCTGGCGGTCATCGGCACCGCCATCGCCACGCGCAGCTGGCTGCCGCTGATGTATGTCGGCCTGCCGAACTTCTATGGATCGTGGTTTCAGCTTTTCATCGGCCTGACCCAGCACGCGGGTCTGGCCGAGGATGTTTTGGATCACCGGCTCAATTGCCGGACGATCTACATGAACCCGGTCTTCCGTTTTCTCTATTGGGAAATGAACTACCACACCGAGCACCACATGTTCCCGATGGTGCCCTATCACGCCTTGAAGCAGCTGCACCGGGAACTGAAGGCGGACATGCCCCCGCCCTACCCCAGCATCTGGGCGGCCTATCGGGAAATCATCCCCGCCCTGCTCAAGCAACGGAAGGATCCGTGGTATTTCGTCCCGCGCCACCTGCCTGGGACCGCCCACCCCATGTCCCGGCCCGCCCCGCAACCAACATGAATGAGGCCTGGATCGACGCCGGTCCCGCCGGCGCCATCAACCTGGACGACGTGCTCCGCTTCGATCACGCGGGCCGCACCTTTGCCCTCTACCGGACCGCGGACGACCGCTACTACGCCACCGACGGACTGTGCACTCACGCGAAGGTGCATCTGGCTGACGGCTTCGTCATGGACCACCTCATTGAATGCCCCAAGCACAACGGGCGCTTCGACTTCACCACCGGACTGGCCCAGGGCGCGCCCGCCTGCATCAATCTCCGGACCTACCCGGTGAAGGTGGTGGCGGGCATGGTGTATCTGAATCTCGCCTGAATCTGCGGTCCCGTGGTTGTGGGATTCGCTGGCAGCCCCGAAGCGGCAGACCCAGGAGGCGACGTTTCACTTGGTGAGAACGCCGATGATGACCAGAAACGCGATCAGGATGCCCATGAGGCTCTCGCCCGCGATCAGGCCGGAGGCGACGGGTACCACGGTCTTCTCGGCGAGGGCGGGCAGCCGACGGCGCATGAGTTCGGCCGCGGCGGCGCCCAGGAACATGGCAATGCTGTTGCTGCCCTGCAGCACCATCGCAATGCCCAGCCCCGACGGCGAGGGCATCAGCGGCCGGAGTTTCCTGGGGGCGAATTTCTCGAACAGCACTAAGGCAAAGCCCAGCGCCAGGCCGACCAAAATAGCGGACTTGGCCGTGGGATGAAGCGCCCCGATGCCGCCAGCAAAGGATTTGGAAACGCCGGCCCAGACAACACAAGAGGGCGCCGGCCAGGCTTCGCTGCCCAGCACGCTCGGATCGGGCAAAATGAGGTTAAAGGCGGGCACGACGATGGCCGCGCCGGCCAGCACGCCGAAGAGCTGCGCATAGAACTGGTGCCGCGGCTTGGCCCCGAGCAGCCAGCCGGTCTTGAGCGTGGTGAGCAGGTCAGCGGCATGCAGGCCGATGCCGCCCGTGACGTTTGCCGACATGATGTTGCCGGAAAGATTGCCCGGGGTGATGACGCCGTAGATCAACTGCGTGACGGGTCCGAGCGCCTTGGTCGGCGTGACATCGGTTTCGCCGGTGACGCGCGCGGCGACGAAGCCCATGACCACCGCCAGCGGCACGGCGATGATGCCGGCCCACAGCGGAATCTGGAACAGCCAGACCATCAGCCCGGTCACGATGGGCGCGAGCAGCACGAAGCCGACGGGGAACCACCACTCGGGACACTCCACGGCGGAGATTCCGCTTTCGGTTTCCCCGGCAGATTTCTTGCGAAAGACATTGGCCAGCCCGGTGAAGGAACGCGCGATGCTCTTGTAATCGAGCGCGAACGAGGTGAGGCCCGAGGAGACGAGGATCGCCGCACCCGGCCATAGCGTCCACGCGACGATGGCCTTGTAGCTGACGGTGGTGATGATGCCGTGCGCGAGGAGGGCCGGCCCGAGCACGGCGTAGGTAAGCAGGCCGCCCAGCAGCAGCGACCAGCCGGTGCGAAAATTCATGAGCGCGCCCGCCCCGAGGAGCACGACCTCGGCCTTGAACGACAGCGTCCATTCCGCCAGGGTCCGGCCCGCCAGGGTCAGCGGTAAACCAAACGTCGCGGGGATCCAGTGCCACGCGTCGCGGAACCAGGTGAGCACGGCGGCAAAGGCGGCCGAGCCCGCGAGCCAGACGACCTTGCCGCCACCGCCGGTGGCGGCACTGTGCAGGGAGTTGATGGTCTCGGCCGTGGCGGTGCCCGTGGGAAAAGGGAGCGCCTCCTGATTGATGAGCTGGCGCTTGATCGGGATGGCGGCAAATACCCCGAGTGCCGCGATCACGCCGAACCAGGCGATCATGGCCGTGCTATCGGGCCGCACGGTCGTGATCATGAGCAGGGCGCCATAGGCCGCCATGTTGCCGCCGCCCGTCATGTAGCCCGCCCCGGAAGCGACCGTGGAAAGCGCATTGTTCTCCAAGGCGCCGAGCGGCCGCTTGATGAGGCGCAGCGCCTGCAGGATTTGAAACGAACCGAAGGCGAGGATGCACGCGGTCAGCGTCACGCCGATGCTCCAACCGGTCTTGAAGAATACGTAGAGGTTGGACAGGCACATCGTCGCGCCAATCAACATGCCGGCCACGACACCACGGACCGTGAGGTTGATCTCATGGGGCCGGTAGGTGTGCGCGAGCCAGTCGCCTTCACGATCGGTGCCGGAGACCGCGGCGGCGGCGGGAGAGGCGGGAGCTGGGGTGACTGACATAAGGTAAGCGCCCAGCTACGCAGACGGGATCGACCCGGACAAGTCGTATATCTCTGCGCTGGCAGCGGTCGAGAATTCCAGGCGACATTCTTCCGGAAAGTCGGTCGTTGGCGAACGCAGGCGGCAGCCGCGGGCTCCGCCCCATTCAGGATTTTTCCGGCGGTGCAGGGTTCACCGTCAGCAATTCCACCTCGAAGATCAGGCCGGACACCGGCGGAATGTCCCCCGAGCGCATGCCGCCGTAGCCCAAGCTCGGGGGAATGAAAAACACCGCCTTCCCTCCCGGCTTCAGGGAGGGCATCGCGGCGGCCCAGCCGGTGATGAGCCGGTTGACGGCGAAAATCGACGGCTTGGTCCGCTTGCGGGAGTCATCAAAAATTTTGCCGTCCTTCAGCCGCCCGATATACTGGACCTGCACACGATCCATGGCCGTCGGCGCCGTCCCCTCTCCCGGGACCAGGATCTTGATGCCCAGTCCGCTCGGGCGCCAGGCGATGGCCGGATCCCTCGCCTCGGCCCCAAAAAAATCCTCCCGCCGCTGCGCGGCCTCATCCACCACGGACCCGGCCGGCGGTGCCGCTTCCGGCGGGCGACAGCCCGCCATCGCCAGCCCTGCCCCCATCATGCCCAGCCGCAGCCATCGTTTCATGGCCACAGCCTGCACGACCCGGGCGCCGAAATCAGCCTGAAACTTTCCCCTTCGGGTTCAGCCGCCCGCCCGGCGCTCGTCGAGTTGCAGGAGCAGGGCGGGAAAGGCCGCGCGAATCGGTGAGTCCGCCAGGTATTTGGCCGCCGCCGCCTTCGCGCCCCGCGCCCGCAGTCCGGCGTAGACGTGGAGTTCAAACTGGAGCCGGAGCTGCGCCGCGGCTTCGACCAGCCCCAGGGCGGCGAGGACAAACTGCAGCGACTCGACCGTGGAGTATTTCCCCTCGTGGGACTGTGCCCGCAAACGGTAGCGGCTCCCGCCCGCCGGGGGCAGCCGGTACAGCCGGCCCCAAGCGGAGACGGATTGCGTCATGCGCGCCGCCTCGCGCCAGCTGCCGTCCAGCAACAGAAGCTGCACTCCCGCCGGGTCGGCGTCCACCGGCAGGGGATCGCCGCGCGGATGCAGGATCCACAGCGTGTGGCCAGGCAACACCACGGACTCGCGGACCGGCGGCGACTCACGGCGGAAGAGATGGTGCCGGGAGGCGGGAATAACCCGATTGATCAGCCGGCCCGTGCTGGTCGGCCGCCAGAATTCGCGATGGTGCATGAGCACATCAATCGCGAGTGGGCAGGCGATGGCCTGGTAAGCCGCGCAAATGCACCAGCGCGGTGCGAACCGGCAACACTCGCAACGCCGGGTGCCTTCGAGGACAACGCTTCTGGCCATGGCAAGGAGCAGGCCCGGAATCAGGGACAGGTCAATCCTGCGCCCCCGCGGTTTCCACCCCAGGCTGATGCCGGGCCCTGCCCCGCCGATCTGGTGGATTTACATTCCGGGGCCGGCCGGCATGCTCCGCGCGATGCAGCTACGCACTCTTGGCAGGAATGGACCGCGTGTCTCCGCGCTTGGCCTGGGTTGCATGGGCATGTCCGAATTCTACGGCCCCCGGGATGACGCGGAGTCCCTCGCCACCCTTCATCACGCGCTCGACCTAGGCATCAATTTTCTCGATACCGCGGACATGTATGGCGGTGGCCGCAATGAGGAATTGCTGGGCCAGCTCCTGCGCACCCGCCGACAGGGAATCATCGTCGCCACCAAGTTCGGTTTTGTGCGGGATCCGGCCAATCCGGCCGCGCGGGTCGTCAGCGGCCGGCCGGAATACGTCCGTTCCGCCTGTGAAGCCAGCTTGCGACGGCTCGGCATCGAGACCATTGATCTCTACTATCTGCATCGCGTCGCCACCGATACGCCGGTGGAGGATACCATCGGAGCCATGGCGGAATTGGTCCGGGCGGGCAAGGTCCGGCACCTCGGTCTATCGGAAGCCGGTGTCGGCAGCATCCGCCGCGCCTGCGCCGTCCATCCGATCACGGCCTTGCAAAGTGAATATTCCCTCTGGACCCGCGACCCGGAGGCGGGACCGCTGGCAGTCTGCCGTGAGCTGGGCATAGGTTTCGTGCCGTACAGTCCCCTCGGGCGCGGATTCCTGACGGGGCAGATCAAGCGCTATGAAGATTTCGCCGCCGATGACCAGCGCCGGAACCAACCCCGCTTCCAAGGGGAAAACTTCGCCCGGAATCTTGCGCTGGTGCGGCACATCGAGCAACTGGCCGCCACCAAAGGCTGCACCCCCGCCCAACTCGCCTTGGCGTGGGTCCTCGCCCAGGGCGATGACATCGTCCCCATTCCGGGCACGAGACGCAGCCGCAACCTCGACGAAAACCTGGGCGCACTGGCGCTGGCCCTGTCACCCGCCGAACTCGCCCGCATCAATGCGCTCTTCCCCGCCGACGCGGTGGCCGGGGCCCGCTATCCCACGGGGATGCTCGGGCTCGTTGATCGCTGAGTTTTACACCTTTGTTACAAGGGGTCCGAGGCTGTCCCCGACGACGGGTCGAGCAGCACCGTGCCGGGCGAAAAACAGTGCGTGCATTTATCCCGCATCCTTCATAATCATTTCACAGATGAGCGAACCTGCCACCAATATAACATCCCCGCCGCGCGCCCGGAAGGCGCTGCGGATCATGCACGTGGATGACATGCGCCAGCTGCGGGAGATCGTGCAGATGTCGCTGGGCCGCGACGGGCATACGGTCGAAAGTTATGCCGATGGCATGGATGCCCTGGCGCGGATCAAGGAGGATCCGGCCGCGTATGATTTGTTCATCAGCGATCATCACATGCCGCGCATGAACGGGCTGGAAGTGGTCCGCGAACTCCGCCGCCTGCCCTTCCGCGGGAAAATTTTTATCTTCAGTTCGGAAATCGATGAAGAGGTGAATGACATCTACCTGACGCTCAAGGTGGACATGGTCCTGCCGAAACCGATCGTGCTGCCCGAACTGAAACTGTTGCTGGCCGAGTTTTGAGGCGGGTTGGGGACCGGATCCGGGCCGATCCCTTTTGGCGGAAATCTTGCCAAGCGCCCGCGGGTCATGTGTGCTGGCCGGATCATTATCCCCATGCATCCCCCCTCCTCTCCCCGGGCGTCACACGTGGCGCTCCTGCTCGCCACCGTCTGCCTGGCCGCGCCGCTGGGCGCCGCCGACACCACTGCCACCCCGGCCGACAACCCGCTGCTCACCGAGAGCCCACTGCCGTTTCATTATCCCCAGTTCGACAAGATCAAGGACGAGCATTTCGCGCCGGCCTTTGCCTTGGGCATGAGCGAGGAACTGAAGGAAATCGACGCCATCGCGAACAACCCGGCCAAGCCCACCTTCGAAAACACCATCGTGGCGCAGGAACGCGCCGGTGAGCTCCTGGCGCGGGCCCGGACCATCTTCAGCAGCCTCAATAGCTGCAACACCAACCCGGTCCTGCAGCAACTGCAGCGGGAAATGTCGCCCAAATTCGCCGCGCACAACGACGCCATCGTGCTGAATCCCGCCCTCTTTGCCCGGGTGGAGGCCCTGTACCAGGCGCGCGACACCCTGGGCCTTGATGCCGAGTCGCAGCGCGTGCTGTGGCGCTACTACAAGGATTTTGTCCGGGCCGGGGCCAGGCTGACGCCCGCGGACAAGGAAAAGCTCAAGGTGCTGAACAGTGAAATCGCCACGCTGCAGACCAATTTCACGCAGAACACGCTCAAAGAGGTCGCGGCCTCCGCGGTCTTCCTCTCCACCCGCGAGGAACTCGCCGGATTTTCCGAGGCCGAGATCACCACGGCTGCCGAGCTCGCCACGAAGGACGGCCAGCCGGGCAAGTTCGAGATCCGCCTGCAGAACACCACCGGCCAGCCGCCGCTGACCAACCTCACCCGCCACCCCACGCGCGAGAAGGTGATGGCCGCCTCCCTCGCCCGGGGCAGCCGGGGCGGCGAGTTCGACAACCGCGCCATCGTCGCCAGCCTGGCGAAGAAGCGCGCCGAGCGCGCCAACCTCCTCGGCTACCCGAACTACGCCGCTTTCTCGCTCGACGAGCAGACCGCCGGCTCGGTCAGTGTCGTCAATAAAATGCTCGCCCAGCTCGGGCCGCCCGCCGTGGCCAATGCCCGGCGCGAGGCCGCCGACATGCAGGCCATCATCGACGGGGAAAAGGCCGGCTTCGCCCTCACCGCGGGCGACTGGCAGCATTATGCCGAGAAGGTCCGGAAGGCGAAATACGACTTCGACGAGTCCCAACTGAAGCCCTACTTCGAGCTGAACCACGTGCTGCTCGACGGCGTGTTTTTCGCCGCCGGGAAATTCTACGGCCTGACCTTCAAGGAACGCCATGACCTGCCGGTCTACGAGCCCACGGTGCGCGTGTTCGATGTGTTCGAGGCCGACGGCACCCAGCTGGCCATCTTCATCGCCGACTACTACGCCCGCTCCAACAAGAACGGCGGCGCCTGGATGAACGCCTACGTGTCCCAGAACGGGCTGCGCGGCACCCACCCCGTCGTCGCCAATCATCTCAACATCCCGCCGCCGCCGGCCGGCGAGCCCACGCTGCTCACCTGGGACGAGGTCAAGACGAGCTTCCATGAGTTTGGCCACGCCCTGCACGGCATGTTCTCCAATGTAAAGTACCCGCGTTTCGCCGGCACCAGCGTGCCGCGCGACTTTGTCGAGTTCCCGTCCCAGGTGAACGAGATGTGGCGCGACTGGCCCGAGGTGCTGCAGAACTACGCCAAGCACTACCAGACCGGCGCCCCGATCCCCCAGGCGCTCATCGACAAGGTTAATGCGACGAGGAAATTCAACCAGGGCTTCGCCACCACCGAGCTCGTCGCTGCGAACGTCATTGACCAGGCCTGGCACCAACTGGCCCCGGCCGACGTCCCCGGC